>JAEDIN010000037.1 GCA_016292445.1 Oscillospiraceae bacterium
ATTGCCTCAGCAACCTGACCGACAACAATGTCGTCGGTGTCCTCTCCTCCGTTCTCGAAAAGACCAATGCCGCCGGCATCCCTGTTTACGGCAGCGAAATCGAGCAGGTCAAAAAGGGCTGCGTAGCTTCCGCGGGTATAGACTATGTCGAACTCGGCAAGATGACCGGCGCAATGGCTGCAAAGGTTCTCAAGGGTGAGGCAACGGCAGATTCCATGCCTTATGAGTCTGTAACCGATTTCGCCTACTATGTAAATTCCGACGCACTCAAGGAAATGGGTCTGACTCTTCCCTCCTCCATCGCTGATACCGCAATTGAGGCAAACTGATTTCGGAGTAGATTTAAGATGCTTGACATGATTATCGGCACGGTGACGCAGGGCCTAATATACGCCCTGCTGTCATACGGTATTTATATCACATACAAAATACTCGACTTCCCCGACCTGACCGTTGACGGCTCGTTCCCGCTCGGTGCGGCAGTTACTGCGGTTCTGCTCATCAAGGGCTATAACCCGTATCTTACACTGCTGTTTGCCATGGCGGCAGGTGCGCTTGCAGGTCTTGCAACCGGACTTATCCATGTAAGGCTAAAGGTCAGAGATCTGCTTGCGGGTATAATCACCATGACCGCACTTTTTTCGATTAATCTGCAGATAGGCGGCTCAAACCTGTCGATTGAGCGTGCAATAGACACCATTTTCACCGCAAAGCCCACCATGCTTCTCTTTGGCTCGGTGTCACTGATGTACCGCAAGCTCATCGTTGCGTTTATTATTGCTTTGATTTTTAAGCTGCTGCTTGACGCTTATCTCAAAACCAAAAGCGGTATGCTGCTGCGCGCTGTCGGCGATAATTCCGCACTCGTTACGAGTCTGGCTAAGGATAACGGCCGCGTTAAGATTCTCGGTCTTGTGCTGGCAAACGCCCTTGTGGCACTTGCCGGTGCGATAGTCTGCCAGGAGCAGCGCAGCTTCTCGGCAACCATGGGAACAGGTCAAATGGTATTTGGTCTTGCAACGGTTATCATCGGAACAACGCTGTTCAGGAGGCTCGATTTTGTCAAGGGTACTACTGCCGTGGTCATAGGAAGCATACTGTACAAGGCTTGTATTCAGATCGCAATTATCGCCGGTCTGCCTGCAAACCTCCTTAAACTCATTACGGCGGTGCTGTTCCTTGTAATTCTGGTCGTGGGCGGCATGAAAGGAAAGGTGACGCAAGGTGCTTGAGCTTAAGAACATCACAAAAACATACAATCCCGGCACGGTCACCGAAATGTGCCTGTTCAAGGATTTTAATTTAAAGGTTCGTGACGGAGAGTTTGTCTCCGTCGTCGGCAGCAACGGCAGCGGCAAAACTTCCATGCTTAACATCATCTGCGGAACGATACCCATTGACAGCGGCGACTGCCTCATAGGCGGCGAGAGCATTAACGAGCAGAAGGATTTTGTTCGATATAAGAAGATAGGCAGAGTTTATCAGAACCCGTCCATGGGCACCTGCCCGAATATGACCATTCTTGAAAACCTGTCTCTTGCAGACAACAAGGGCAAGCATTTCGGACTCGGCAAGGGCGTTTCAAAAAAACGAATCGAAGATTACAAGGAAATGCTTTCCGCCCTCGGTCTCGGACTTGAGGATAAGCTAAATGTGAAGATGGGCTCGCTTTCGGGCGGTCAGCGTCAGGCGGTCGCGCTTCTTATGGCGACTATGACGCCGCTGGATTTCCTCATCCTCGACGAACACACCGCGGCGCTCGACCCCCACACTGCCGATATTATTATGGAGCTTACCGACAAAATCGTGCGTGAAAAGAAGCTCACCGCAATAATGGTCACGCACAATCTGCGCTATGCGGTCGAATACGGCTCGAGACTCGTCATGATGGACAAAGGCCACATCGTGCTCGATGTTGACGGCGTAAAAAAGCACGAAACAAAGGTCGATGACATTCTCGATCTGTTCACCAGTATTTCAATAGAGTGCGGTAACTGAGGCTCTCCCCGCTTACTTTCATATATTCCCCGGAATGCACATATACATTGAGTATGTGAGCCAAGGGGAGTGGTGTATGTGCATACAAATATCGAGGAACGCGCCTGCGATCTGGCGGTGTACATTATTGAAAACAAAGCTACCGTCCGAGCAGCGGCAAAGCAGTTCGGGATCTCCAAAAGCACCGTACACAAGGATCTCACAGAGAGACTCAAAACAGTAAATCCCGCGCTTTATCATCAGGTGAGGGAGCTGCTTGATATCAACAAGGCCGAACGGCACATCCGCGGCGGCATGGCAACAAGAAGAAAATATAAAGGCAAATAGGCAGGACATATGTCCTGCCTTTTCTATGCCAGTCTTTCAATTGCTCCGCAGGCGATTTTGCTGCCGGAGTTTCCCGACGGCTGAGTGGTGAAATCGTCGGGAGCTGAATGGATTACGACTGTCTTGCCGATTATCTCATCCACTGTAATTCTGTCGGTCAAAAAAGCAAGCCACGCTCTGCCGGAGTTCCCGAACAGCGGCGGCATATCTCCGGCATGGCACGGATGCGGACAGCCCTCCGGAGCATAGTGACCTCCGGTATTAGCCAACGGTTCATTTTTCGTGCCGGCACAGCTTTCGCCTTCGTGAATGTGAAAAGCGAACACCTTGCAGCCGCATTTGCCGTCACCCATCGGCAGACCGTTTATATCCGCCGCTACAACGACACCCTGACTGAGCTGATAGAAATTGACCTCGCCACGTATTTTCGGATAATCGGGACTGCCTTGAATTTTTGCTTTTGCAAAAGGAAAATTTGAAAGAAGTACATCCGTAAGCAGGCTTATTGTCATTGTCATCCCTCCCGAAAAACATTTTATGAGCGAATTTCAATATCGTGTATGTTTTGATTTTACGGGGACAAACTATGATCAGGTGATGTCAATGACAAAAAAAATCGGAAAGCAGACTCTAAAGCTTCAATATCCCCCGACGATTGCAGCTACTGCCGCCGTTGTCGGTCAAAAAGAGGGGCAAGGTCCGCTCAAGCGATATTTTGATTACATTTCGGACGATTCATACTTCGGCGAAAAGACTTGGGAAAAAGCAGAAAGCACCATGCTCAAGCAATGCTTTACCCTGTGTTGCAGCAAGGGCAAGGTATCACCGGAGGAGCTTGACTTTGTTTTTTCCGGTGACCTTTTAAATCAGTGCGTTGGCTCGGCATTTGCAATGAAGGACACGAATGTTCCGTACTTCGGGCTTTACGGTGCTTGCTCAACGATGGGCGAGTCGCTCACGCTCGCTGCAATGACAATAGACGGCGGCTTTGCGGGAACGGTCTGCGCTCTTACAAGCTCGCACTTTTGCTCATCGGAAAGGCAGTACCGTTTCCCCCTTGAATACGGCGGTCAGCGCACCCCTACGGCACAGTGGACGGTGACCGGCTCGGGTGCTGCGATTCTCAAAAGTAACGGCAACGGTCCGTTCATAACCCATGTAACGCCGGGTAAAATTGTTGACGCAGGAATTAAAGACGCTAACAATATGGGCAGCGCAATGGCACCGTCGGCATACGAAACCCTAAAGGCGCATTTTGAGGACACGGGAAGATCTCCCGATTATTACGACCTTATCGTTACGGGAGATCTCGGTGTTTTGGGCCACGACACACTCGAGGACCTGTTCCGGCATGACGGCATGACTTTGGGCAAAAGCTACAATGACTGCGGCATACTGATTTTTGACATTCAGAAGCAGGATGTTCACGCAGGCGGCTCCGGCTGCGGCTGCTCTGCGTCGGTATTCGCCTCGTATATCATGCAGGGCTTTGCGGAAAACCGCTGGAGCAAGGTGCTTTTCGCACCGACCGGTGCGCTCATGTCCCCCACCAGCTCCCAGCAGGGCGACAGTATTCCGGGCATATGCCATGCAATAGCAATTGAAAAAACACTGTAAGTGAGTGATTAAATGGATACTTTTGTTGTATATCTAAAGGTCTTTGCCGTAGGCGGAATTTTGTGTGCTATAGGTCAGCTTTTGATCGACAAAACTAAGCTCACTCCGGCAAGGATTCTGACGGCTTATGTTGTCGCCGGAGTTATCCTCGGCGCGGTTGGCTTATATCAGCCGCTTGCCGATTGGGCAGGTGCCGGAGCGATCGTTCCGCTGACCGGCTTCGGCAACGCTCTTGCCAAGGGTGTAAAGCAGGCGGTCGAAAAGGACGGTCTGTTGGGAGTGTTTACCGGTGGCTTCACTGCCTCGGCAGCAGGCATCTGCGCGGCGGTATTTTTCGGAATTATCGTTGCGCTTCTGTTTAAGCCAAAAGAGAAAAAATAAAAAACAGCTTATCGGAAAAACCGATAAGCTGTTTTTAGTTATCTTAGATTACTGCTGTGCAGCAGCGGCCTTACCGGCCTCAAGTGCCTTCATGTTGCCGGGCAGGAACTTTGCCTTGCGCTCGCCGAGCTCGATGCGGATTGCTTCGCTCATGAGTTCGTCGCTGACAACAGGTGCCTTCTGAAGCATTGCGCCCAGGATCGCAACATTTGCGCCCTTGGGGTTGCCGACTTCTTCAGCAATGCGAGTTGCGTCGCAGTAAACGACCTGAATGTCGTCACGCTCTGCCTTGCGGTCGATGAGGGAGCTGTTGATAACGAGGGTGCCGCCGGGCTTAACATGAGACTCGAACTTGTCCAGAGAAGGACGGTTCATGGCGACAACAACATCAGCCATGTCAACCAGAGGAGAAGCAACGGGATCGTCGTTAACGATGACGGAGCAGTTTGCGGTACCGCCACGCATCTCGGGGCCGTAGGAAGGCAGCCAGGAAACATGCTTGCCGTCGAGCATGCATGCCATAGCCAGGAACTTACCGATCAGGAGCATGCCCTGACCGCCGAAGCCTGCGAATATAAACTCTTTTTTCATATTATTCGGCCTCCTTGTCTTTCTTTACGCCGAGAGGATAGTAAGGAATCATGTTCTCTTCAAGCCACTTCATTGCCTCAACGGGAGACAGACCCCAGTTGGTCGGGCAGGTGGAAAGAACCTCGATCAGGGTGAAGCCCTTGCCCTGCATCTGATAGGTGAAGGCCTTCTTGATAGCTCTCTTGGTCTTGTTGATGTTCATGTTGTTGTTGACTGCGCAACGCTCGATGTAGTAGGTGCCGGGGATGGTAGAGAGCATCTCTGCGATACGGATAGGAGCACCGCACCATGCTTCGTCACGACCCTTGGGAGAAGTGGTGGTCTTCTGACCTACGAGAGTGGTAGGAGCCATCTGGCCGCCGGTCATGCCGTAAATTGCGTTGTTAACAAAGATAGTGGTGAACTTCTCTGCACGGTGTGCAGCATGAACGATCTCAGCGGTACCGATGGAAGCGAGGTCGCCGTCGCCCTGGTAGGTGAATACGAGGGTGTCCTTGCCGACGACGCGCTTTGCGCCGGTTGCGCATGCGGGTGCACGGCCGTGAGCGGCTTCGTACATATCGCAGTTAAAGTAATCATATGCAAATACGGAGCAGCCAACAGGTGCTACGCCGATGACCTTACCTTCTTCGATAACGCCTTCCTTGATGAGCTCATCAATGGACTCTGCTACCAGACGGTGAATAATGCCGTGGTTGCAGCCGGGGCAGTAGTGGAAAGTCTTGTCGGTAAGGAGTTTGGTTTTCTCAAATACTACGGACATTTTACATACCCTCCTTCATGCTCTTGATCTTTGCGACGATCTCGTCGGTGGTGGGCATCTGGCTGCCCAAGTGACCGAAGAAATCAATGGGCTTTGCGCCGTTAATTGCGATCTTAACATCTTCGAGCATCTGGCCTTCGTTCAGCTCAACATCGAGAACTGCCTTGACGCTTTCTGCGCAAGCTGCCTTCTTGACTGCCTCATACGGGAAGGGCCATACGGTGATCGGGCGAACCAGACCGACCTTGATGCCTTCTTCTCTGAGCTGGTCGATAGCGGACTTTGCGATACGGGCAACAGTGCCAAACGCAGTGATGATAAACTCTGCGTCCTCGCACTTGTACTCTTCCCACATCTGCTCGTTTGCCTTTACCTCTGCGTACATCTTCTGAAGATCATCATTATGTACGGACAGGGACTCTGTGTCGATGTAAATGGAGTTGATAACGCCGCGCTTTGCAGGATCGTCGCCGGGCTTCCAGCCGGTGCAAGCCCAAGGCTTCTTCTCGGGGTCGATCTTGAAATCAACGAAATCGGGCATTTCAACAGGCTCCATCATCTGAGCGATGATGCCGTCTGCAATGAACAGTACGGGGATGCGGTACTGCTCTGCCTTGTCGTATGCGAACATCATGATGTCAACTGCTTCCTGCACGGAGGAGGGAGCGTAGGTCAGCAGGTGGTAGTCACCGTTGCCGCCGCCCTTAACTGCCTGGAAGTAGTCGCCCTGGGATGCCTGAATGTTGCCGAGGCCGGGGCCGCCGCGCATAACATTGAGAATGACACAGGGAAGCATTGCACCTGCACAGTAGGAGATACCCTCCTGCTTCAGGGAGATGCCGGGGCTGGAGGAAGAAGTGATTGCACGGGCACCGGTACCGGCTGCGCCGTAAATCATGTTGATAGCTGCGACTTCGGACTCTGCCTGCAGGAAGCAGCCGTTAACTTCGGGATCGAACATACGAGCAGACATGTACTCGGGGATCTCAGTCTGCGGGGTGATGGGATAGCCGAAGAAATAACGAGCGCCGGCTCTGATGGCGGCCTCTGCGATAGCTTCGCTACCCTTCATAAGCTGTTTTGCCATTTTCTATTTTCCTCCTTAATCCTTCTCGATGCGGATTACCACGTCGGGGCAAGTGCGTGCGCAGGATGCGCAGCCGATGCACTCTTCAGGTTTTACAACCTCTGCCGGGTGATAGCCTTTTGCGTTGATTTTTGCCTTGGAAAGTTCAATGCAACCCTTGGGGCAAGCTCTTGCACAGAGACCGCAGCCCTTGCACAGGTCCTCATTGATGGTTACCTTTACCATTTTGCTACCTCTTTTCTTTATTTTGCTTTTATTTTTGCTACCTATATTAAAACCGCATAAAGCGGGGTCGCGCTAAAAATCAATGTCTGAAATTCTTCTGGGGATCGACTGTGTGCAGGCCGTACTTTATGTAAGAATCCCAGTCACGGTGCATATACATATCTATCGCAATGGGAGTGCCGATATACTTCGGATCGTGACCCTCGGCAAGGAACTTATCAAGCAGTACCTTTTTACCGGTGGTGTACGCCACGGGAATGCCTGTACGGTCGGAAACCTCCTTGAGCATCTTATAACCGTCGCGCAGCTCCTCCTCGCCGGTTTCCGTTGCAAGGTTTGTGTTATTTATCATGCCTGTTATCTTGAGTCTGGAGTGCCTCTGCATACCATCCTGGAGTCTGATGAGCTTCTCGACAGTGCCGGAAAGCGGTCTGCGGACATTGACGACATTGAGTACCTCAAGCCCGTCCTCGTCCAAATCGTCAAAATCGGCTTTATATCTTCCGAGGGCGGTTGCGCCGACATCGTCGCCGCCGACATCGAAAATGACCGTATCCCAATCAAGCACAAAAGCGGACGCTACCTCTGCCGGAAGCGAAAGCGTTTCGATACCGGAGCAGGCATAGTTCGGAGATACAAGTCTGATCTCCTTTTGCTCGACCATCTTGCCGCGCTCGGTCAAGCGGAAATATGTGTTGACCATATCAAGGTCGATAAGCTCGGTTCTCTCGCCTCTCGCCGCCGCCTGAATTGCAAAGTTCAGCGCAAGCTCGCTCTTGCCGCTGCCGTAATTTCCTATAAGGACTTTTACTTTCTTCATTGGACATGCCCCTTCTAATCCAGTATATGTGCCTACTGGAACGATTATATTTTAACATCATGCAATTTTCCCGTCAATAATCTAAAGCGGTAAATTGAAAATATTCTCCCTCAAAAATCGCCAAAAATCGCTCTGTTTTTTTGTATATTTAGTCAATAGATATATTTTTCACATATTTTTGCATCTATTTCAATACATTTTTTATTAAATAGCCTTGTCAAATCTAAAAAGACGGCAAAAATGGAAAAATGCGGCGTTTTTTCTTTTCTGCTAATAAAATCAAAAGTGCCTGCTTGACAGCAATGATTAAATATGCAAAACTCAGACTATATTGTTGCTCGGAGGAATTGCAAATGCTTTGTCCGTACTGTGGAAAAGAAATGGAATTGGGCTACATTCAGTGCCGTGACGGCGTTACATGGACGCCAAAAAAGCAGCTTGTCGCTTCCCTGTCTGTCCTCAGCAAAGGCAGTGTCAGCCTTGAAAACGGTGCAGCCGACAATTCAAGAGCAGTCTATGCTTTCAAATGCGCCGATTGCAAAAAGGTCATTATCGACTACTCGAACAGCATTTTGTGAAGAGTGCAAAAAGACGAAGCTCGATGAGCTTCGTCTTTTTTGTGAAAGAGCGAGCAAATCGTACCGATTTATAGGTAAGTACGACCAAAAGGTACGTACTTTTGCTTGCTCTATAAGGCGGGATCTATATTCCGAGAAATCAGCTTGAATTTCTCACTGCTACCGTTGCCGATAATCCGGATTGGGAATTGGTCAACGTTTACATCGATATAAAGAGTGGTTCCAACGCCGCCGGGCGTTATGATCTCCAACGCTTGCTCTCCGATGCCCGCGCTCACAAATTTGTTCTTGTCCTGATTAAGAGCTGCAGTCGGTTCTTCCGCAATGTGGTCGATGCGCTCGCCGTTCTGCATGAGCTTGATGAGCTCGGTATCCGCGTTCACTTCGACGATGAGGGGTTATTCCTTGAAGCAAAGTGAGGATTAGTCGTTAGTAAGTCATTCGTTCGAAATGTTTGACACAAAGCGCCGTTACTGCTATATTTTTTTATAGACATCGTGTAAGATTAAAACCAATGAGATGCGTTATGGAAAAAACATATCCACATTTATGTTCTCCCATCACGATTGGGAACGTGACCTTCAAAAACCGTATGTTCTCCTCTCCCATGGGCGGCACGGACATTGAAAACGACGGCTGCATCGGCCCGAAATCCACCGCGTTTTACGAGCTGCGCGGACGCGGCGGCGCCGGCGCGGAGCATTTTATCCCCGCGGCAACGGTCATCTGTGCGCTGGGCATGAAGCCTCGCAGAGAGCTTGTGGATTCCCTGCGTTTTGCCGCGCCCTACGTTGCCGTCATCGGCGATGCAAACAAGGTGGATTCCGTCAAAACGGCGGTATATCAGGGCTACCATGCCGCGCTGGATATCTGAGGTGACAAAATGAAGATCAGAAAATCTAATTTCCGCTGTCAGCGGGGGAAGTTCTCCATCCGCGGGCGGCAGTACATCCCCGAGGGCGAAAAGCTGCCCATCGTCATCGTGAGCCATGAGTTCATCATGGGAAGCTTCACCACCCGGCGCTATGCCCGGAAATTTGCAAAATGGGGCTATGCCGCCTTCTGCTATGATTTCGTGGGCGGCACGTTTTTCGGCGGCAGCGGCGGCAAGCACACGGACATGACCGTGTTCACGGAGATCCAGGATCTGAAGGCGGTGCTTGCCTATGCGAAAAGCCTGCCCGAGACCGACAGCGAAAGGGTGTACCTTATGGGCTGCAGTCAGGGCGGACTTGTCAGTGCGCTGCTGGCGGCACAACTTGAGGATGAGATAAATGGTCTTATGCTCTTCTATCCCGCCATGAGCATTCCCGACGACGCAAGAGCGGGCAACATGATCTTCAACACGCGCTTCGATCCGAAAAACATACCCGAGACCATCCAATGCGGCCCACTGACCTTCTCCGGCGAGTATGCCGCTTCGCTTCTTGACATGGACGTTTTCGAAGAGATATCCGCGTATAAGGGACCCGTGTTTATCGCCCACGGCAAAAGGGACAGCATCGTGGACTACAGCTATTCCGTCCGCACGCAGGAGACCTATTCCAAAGCCCGCTGCTCCTTGCTGGCGCTCCCCAAGGCGAAGCACGTTTTCCTGCCGCTGCAGGACAGACCCGCCGTCAGCGGTCTGAAACATTTTCTGGAGGGTCGACGGGAGGTGTTGGAGGTCGATGTGAAGCTCACGGCGATCAAGCCCCGCTTCAAGGGGCTGCACAATTGGCTCACCATTCCCTTTACCGGTCACGCAAGCGGTGATTTCTTTGAGGGCGATATCCTCGCGGGGGCGCAGGACGTGCAGGAGCGCCGCGGCTTCAGAACGGTGCGCCTGTGTGCGGACTACATGCTCGAGGGCACCGACTACACCGGTGAAAAATGCCATATTCAGATCCGCAATCTCGATACTGGCACCGGCTGGAAGCCCATGGTGCATACCGACAGCGCGGCACTGTCCGCCCTGAACGACACAGAATGCTATGCTTTCGTTCAGCAGCGCGGTCTGCATGGTCCGTATGTGCGTATTTTCGCAAAACTGTAAGCAACATTCCCCGATGAGCCCGGAGTTAGTATGTATTTGCAAAATGATGTTTAGTCTAACGCCATTTTCCGGTTCAAATCCCCTCATATTGTCAGCGCAAACTTTCTTTACAGAGCAAAGAACGACCAAATTAACACCATCGTTTCTCTGCTATTTTTACCTCGAAATGCAAAAATCCGACTATGGAGCAGCTGATTTACTGTTCCATAGTCGGATTTTCCTCATTTTTGCTATATTTTTCCGTTTTCACACTAAAAGGCATGAAAAAACTCTGATCTGTCCGGTAGACAAATCAGGTTTCTTCCGTGTCTAAGACTTACGAAAAGGTACGTATAATATAGGTAGACTTACGAAAAGTATACCGGCGTCCCCTGAAAAAAACATGTCGATTTTTCACCTTCGGGTTTCCGCTTGTCGCAAGTTTGACGGGAATGAATTCTTTCTCATCTGCTTGCGGTTTTCCTATATTACACTGTAATTTTGTCGTCTTAGACTTTATATTAAATCGGTTTCCCGATGTTAATTTCAACTCTTAATTTGCCTACCAGACAAAAGTGGTTTTTTTATTTTAGGTTAAGCGAATTATTTGGCTTCCTGCCGTCAGCCGCGACACAAGGGTTTCTACCATGTGCGCGTCCTCAGCGCCATTCGACCATGTGGAGAGCTCTCTGTTCGTTATTACGATCAGGCTCCGTGTCTCATTCAAAAATGTCAGTGCGTGGTATAGCTTTGGAAGGTGCTCGTCCGGGATCCTTGCGTACATCATGTCATCAATGATCACGACGGACGACTGCGTTATATATCGGAATTGCCGCTGGTGTCTGTCTGACCGGTCTTTGCGCTCGATGATTTCTAATAAGCGACTGATCGTCATGTACGAGACCTTTTCTCCCGCTTCAAATGCTCTGCGGCCAAGATGCGATGCCAAGGATGTTTTGCCCTTGTCACATTCCCCGATGATGATCAGGTTCTGAAATTCATCGATCCATTGAAGCGATTCCAAACGATCAATCTGCCATGCAATCCCTTCGTTTACTCTGCTCTTAAGAAATTCCTTGTACGGCAGTTTGCTTTCCTTTTCTCGTTTTGCCATAGCTGCTTCCTGCCGCATTTCTATTTCCTGTGAAAGTACCCAGTACAAGTAATCCAAATTGCTGAGCTCCGGTTTTCTATGGACATATCACCGCACCGGGAGTGCACTCCAATCCGATGAATTTTAC
>JAEDIN010000038.1 GCA_016292445.1 Oscillospiraceae bacterium
TTCGAGTCTTGTATCGTCCACCATGACCTGCAATCCTCAGCGGTTGCAGGTTTTTTCTTTTTGCTGAATCCTCGCCGAACTTGTGACCTTCGTTTGAGCTTGCGCAGCAAGCGGATAAGGTGCCGGATGGCAGTCGCGCAGCGACAGGCCAGCCGCAAGTTCGAGTCTTGTATCGTCCACCATGACCTGCAATCCTCAGCGGTTGCAGGTTTTTCTTTATTTATCAATGCTTTGCGCCGTTTTGCTGTCATTCAAATTTCAGCGCAATAATACATTTTTCAGCGTAAAAATACGACATATTACACGCAATTTTACGAACGGATTCAAGTTGAGTGTTTGCTCGAAAAAAAAGGTAAGGGAATTAACCCTTGCCTTATCTATAAGCTGTTCACAGGCAGCCAGATGTATAAGCACAGCGCACCTCCCAGAGACAGCGATATTTTCAGAGGATGACACCGTTTAGAGTATAATTGTAACGGCGAATTTATAATACGACTCCATGCGTACTTTTCTATCAAAGCGTGCGCCCCTTTACATAGACCTGCAGCTCAAATGAGCTGCAGGTGAGACTGTCAAATAACCTGCTTAAAGCTAAGGCATGAAGTAAAAAAATGTATCAGCAGGGGAGCTCGAGGGGACAAGGTAAGCAGCCATCAAAAACGGCTGATTTATCAGCCTTTTTGACACGCTTAAAACGACAGACCCGACGGCACATACCGTCGGGTCTGTCGTTTTATACTGAGCGAATTATTGCGGCCATTTCGTTTTTCTTCAAAACAAGCCGCTTTACCAGCCTGCCAAGCTCGGAGCTGCCGCACTCGGCTGAGGCAAAAATGCTGTCGTTGAGATAATACAGCTCACGCATTCCGAGATTATACAGCACCCTGCGGAACGAGCAGGCATACATCCTGCACTGCTTGAGATCATTGCTCCGAATCGCTTTTTCCATCTTCTGCGGAGTGTCATCCTCGGCAAATGAGCGCAGGCTGCTGATATACAGCTCTTCCTCGTTATAATTTGTTTCCAGACCTTTGCCGATATCGCAGCCGGCATCGGCAAGCTTTGTTATAACAGCATTCATTTTGCAGTTCCCCGCGTCAGGTCAGGTAAAGTTGCCTGAGCCTTTGCTTTCTTTCCTCGGTGATACCGAGCTTTTGCTCGATATAGCCGTCCACACTGCCGCACAGACTTTTCATCGTGTCAAATGCGGCGGCGAGGTATTCCTCACTTGTAGTATTGAGCCAAAAAATCGACTCGATTACCGCTTCGTCGTCGGTAAACTCCCGGCAGGCATCGGTAGCCGAGCGTATCTCCTCGGCGCAGCGTATGCCGGTGAGAAGATAGTCCTCTGTGATGCTGTCCATGGACGCGCCCAGCACATACAAAAGCAGTGCCGAGGCGATACCGGCCCTGTCCTTACCCATGGCACAGTGCCAAAGCACAGCCCCCTGCTCGGTGCCCTCGAGCAGTCGGAAAAAGCGGCTGTAATTTCTTATCGCGCTTTCCGTTTCGACAAGCAGCGGATACAGCGATCTCATGACGGCAAAACCGTTCGAGCCGAGCGTTGCGGCATAGTCGGGTCGTGAAAACGCCTTGTAGGGGTCCTCTATCGACTCGCGTGTTATACCCGGAAGCATGGCCTCGATAACCGGCAGGTGCAGGTATTTTACACCGCTTATCACTCTGTCGGACTTGAGTATGCGCTCCTGTTCGGTGCGAAAATCTACAATGCTGCGCAGGTCGATGCCGCGCAAATAGCTCTCATCGCTCGGGCTCAGCCTGCTCAGCTCGCCGGAGCGAATGAGCCGGCCGCTTTTTACACGGCTGCCCTCGGCGGCGGGGATACCGCCGAGGTCCCGTGCGTTCAGCGAGCACTCAAGAATTATCTCGGGTGCGTATTTTGTCATAGTCCCGCATCCATGCCGTCGGCTCTGTCGATTATCATCTGAACGAACTCATCGTTCCAGATGCCGGTGAAGTACAGAAGGTCGATGACCGAGAAGCGGTTGCGCATGAGATTGCAGTTTTGCATTGCCCATCTTGCCGTCTTTGCGTCAACGGGGTAATTCAGAACGCTGTAACGGGTGGGTGCGTTTGCCTTGTGCATACAGTCGGCGATGTATTCGGGCTTCTTGACCCACGGCGCAACAGTCTTTTTGAAGTCCTCGAAGTTCTCGAGGAAGGAAACAAACCTGTCCTTGTTCTCATGCCACTTGGCAAGCTTCTTCTGATAATCCGACCAGCACTCGTCGGCAGCGGAGTGGGTGTCGTCAAGCCAATCAAAAGCGGCACGAACCTTGGGCTCCATCTCCTCGGCAGTGGGGTAGCACTTGCTGACATCAATGCTCTTGGGGTCAAACTCGTTGAGCAGGTAGTCCCAGATGATGCAGGAATTGATGCCGGAAACGGCGACCTGAGTGCCGTGATAGCAGATGCCGGTATGGCGAACCTTGGACGCCATGTCGATGAGGTGGCTCATGACATGCTCCGAGCCCGAGGCCGGTGAGCTCTGGTCGGCAAGACCCATGGAAAGGCCGCTCAGAGTGAGAACATTTGCCAGATCATAAAGCACCTTATCGTCGCCGGCGGCGAGCTTTGCGGAATTTTCCAGCAGCTCCTCGCACTGGGTGCGGATCATATCGGAGGGAGCGGTGTGGAAGCCGGAGCTCATGCCGAGGACATTGCCGAGGTACCAATCTACCGGAGCTGTCCATGTTGCGATGAGGTCGCCGTAACCGGAGACATTCATCTCTGCGGGTGCGGCTGCAACAATGTCAAGGTCGATGATGAGAATGTCGGGGTAACGGGAATGTACCGTTCTCTTGACTCCGGAGAAGAGCATAACGGAGGAGTTATCCGAAAACGCGTTGACGGAAAGAGCAGACTGAACGATTATCAGCGGCAGGGGATTTTCGTGATCTGCCGTATAGGTAGAGTACTTGCACAGATCGCACATCGTGCCTCCGCCTATGCCGACAACACAGTCCACACCGTCAAAGTGCTCTGCGATAAGAGCGGCATTTTCGGGAGTGCAGTGAACGATGCTGTCATCGGGCTCTCTTACAACATACCACTCGACCTCATACTTGGTCTTGAGGAGTTCAAGCACACGCTGCTTAATCTGGCGGTCGGCATTGTCACGGAAGTCAACGGGACCGGTAACGAGCAGAACCTTCTTGCCCTCGGTGAGGGAAGCGACCGCATCGCAGATGCCCTCGACCGCACCCGAGGCAATGCAGATGTCCTTCATGTTAATGGAGCAGAGAATTTCGGAGTTTTCCTGTTCCTTCATGATGTTTTCAAGCTCGCGGAGCTTTGTTGCATCTGCTCTGATTAAACGGGAATCTATCATTTTATCTGAACTTCCTTTGCAGTGTATTATGCCTTGTAGTACTTGTTGAAGAAGGGCTCGAGAGTGGTGTAGCATTCGAGGTAACGGGCATATGCCTCGTCGTACTCGGCTTTCTTGCTGAAGTCGGGCTCATAAATTGCGCCCAGCTCGACCATTGCCTCTGCAGCCTCCTCGAGGTTTGCAAAGTTGCCCTCGGCAACGGATGCGAGCATTGCCGCACCGATTGCCGCTCCCTCGGAGCTCTTGGTCGCTTCAAGGCGCTTGCCGAGTGCGTCGGCCTTCATCTGGCACCAGAACGGGGACTTGGTCGCACCGCCGACTATACGCACGGTGTCGGCGTTGATGCCCAGCTCTGCGAAGCGATCGACATTGTCCTTAAGACCGAAGGTGATGCCCTCGAAAACGGCTCTTGCCATCTCGCCGATGCCGTGGCTGAGGGTCAGGCCGATGAAGGTGCCTCTTGCCTTGCCGTTCCATGTCGGGGTCATTGCGCCGCCCATGCAGGGCAGGAAGGTCAGACCGTTAGAGCCAATGGCGACATTCTTGGGAGCAATATAATTTACCAGCGTTTCCTTTGCCTCTGGGTCTACCTTGCCGAGGAAGGAGGTCTCGCCCATTGCTATCTCGTTCATTTCCTTGTAGCCGGGCTTGCGCAGAATGTTGTCTATAAACCATCTGGTCGAGCCGCCGGAAACGAAGCCGGGGTTCTCGATGAGCCACAGACCGGAGTCCGCGGAGTGGTGAGTCTCAACAAGGCCCTTCTTGTCGAAAACGGGCTTGTTGAAGGTCGCGGCGACGGGTTCTGCCGTGCCGGTGATGTCGCAGACCATGCCGCTCTTGACAAGGCCCGAGCCGAGGCAGGAGCTGTGCTCATCGCCGGTGCCGACGATGACCTTGGTCTTGGTGGTAAGGTGCAGACGCTGAGCGATGTCGGGCTTAAGAGTTCCGACAACATTCTCTGCCTTCTGCAGAGTGCCGAGCAGTGCCGGGTCGAGGCCGAACAGCTCGCACATCTCGGGGTCCCAATCCATCTTTGCGACATTGTAAAGCATGGAAGCGGAGGCCTGCGCATAGTCAACTGCCGCAACGCCTGTCATCCAGTAGACCATGTAGCTGTCAACATTCATGATGTACTTTGCCTTCTCGTAAAGGTCGGGACGCTCCTCCTTTATCCACAGCATCTTTGCCGCGGTGTGGGTGGAGTCGAGGTTAAGGCCGGTAACATCGAAAACATGACCCTCATCTACATTTGCCTTTATCCTGTCGGTGATAGCCTCGGCGCGGCGGTCCATCCAGATGATGCACAGATCGCCGAGTGCATTGCCGTCGGCGTCGGCGGCGATGACGGAGTCGTTTATCGCGTCCATGCCGATAGTGCCGATATCCTCGGGATCAATGCCGCTTTTTGCAACGAGGTCGTTAATAACGCTTGTTAAGGAAACTATATAATCCGAGACCTTCGACTCGGCCCAGTTGGGGTAAGGGGCGGTATAGTCGTGCGCATGAGACGACTCGGCGACTATTTTGCCCTGCGGGTCAACGAGGAAGCCCTTGAGGGACTGAGTACCGAGGTCGATACCTATTACATATTTGCCCATTGTATTCTCCTATCTTGTCCGGATAGTCATCACGGCATCGCGATTAAGCGATGCCGCGAATGACATTTGATGTTTATTTACTATTGTATCACTGATCTTCAGGTTCTACAAGGAAGGTGCCGTTCTTCTTCTTGCAGACGACGATGTAGTAGATGATCGCGAGCACGAAGAAGCCGAAAGCGATACCTGCCAGAAGCAGGGTCTGACCTGCAACTGCGCTGTAGATGGAAGCTGCTGCGACGAGTACGCAGAACGGAATGCCGAGGTAGCCGAGCCACTTGGGGCACTTGTAGGGACGAGGCATATCGGGCTGGTCCTTGCTCAGCTTGATCCAGGAAGCGAAGCAGCACAGAGCCATGAATGCAGAGCCGATGCCTGCGATGACAACGATAACCGCAACGGAGCCCATGAGGGTCAGTGCGATACCGATGACGGAGGTAACGAGAAGTGCGTTCATCGGAGTGCCGTTCTTGTCGAGCTTGCCGAGGAAGCCGGGCAGGCACTTGCAGCGTGCCAGGGCGTAGGTCTGACGGGACTGGCCGATGATGATACCGTTAAGAGATGCGGCAAGGCCGATCATCGCAATAACGATGAAGATGATGCTCATGGTGGAGCCTTCGCCGAACAGGTGGTTGATGACATTTGCAACGGGAGCGTCGTTCTTAAGGATCTCCTCCTTGGGGAGAGCTGCTGCGGTGGTGATGAGCATGAGCATGCCGCCGACGAGCAGAGTGAAGATACCGACGATGAAGCCCTTGGGAATGTCCTTGGAGGGGTTCTTGCATTCCTCTGCGCCCATGCCGCCTGCCTCAAATGCAAGGAAGAACCATACTGCGTAGGGGATAGCGATGAAGATGCCCTTTACGCCGCCGAGGTCGCCCATCTTGCCGAGGAGACTGAAGTCTGCGCTGGGAAGTCCGATAGCTGCGTACAGCACAACGCCTGCAACGCCGATGATGGTGACGATAAGGCCGATGAGCTGGCCGGCTTCGATGCCGCGCATATTGATGAACAGGAAGATGAGGTATGCAACGACGGATGCAACAACCGCCGGGACTACCGGGAACAGGGTGTGAACATATGCGCCGATGGCAATACAGATACCGGGTGTGCAGAACAGAGACTCAACAAGATAGCTGAAGCCTGCGAAGAAGCCTGCACCTCTGCCGAATGCCTTTTCGGTGTATGCTGCCGGGCCTGCGGAGCTGGGGATAGCGGTCGCAAGCTCTGCGAACATGAATGCGAAGGGGATGTAGAACAAAATTGCGATAGCCATTGCGATGAGTGCGCCGGTGAAGTTGGTCTCGCTGAAGATGTAGTTCCAGCCGTAGTAGCTGCCGGAAATAACCGCACCGACTGCGACAGCCCATATACCTGCTGCGGTTAGGGCCTTCTTAAGTTTGTTGTCTTCCAATTGGTCGTCCTCCTTATTATCCTTTTTTACTTTCTATTGTAACCGCCGTGAGAAGCGATTTACTTTTTTGCCATATAATCGGCAACTGCCCGGAGATTTTCGCGGAAGCTGCCCTCTGCGACAAAGTTCTTGTCAAACAGAGCAGAGCCCATGGTGAAGGTCCAGGGTCCGATATCGAACATGGTGTCGATGCGGTCGTAGCCGTTAATAGAGCCGGCGATGCAGATCTTTGCGTCAACTGCCTTGCAGAAGTCGTATGCCAGCTTCTCGCCGTCAACGACATGACGGTAAGCGAGAATGTCGAAGCCGGTGATGCCCTTTGCCATCAGATCCTTTGCGTTCTGGATGATCTCCTCGTTGGTGCCCTCGAGGATGCTGGGGCTGCCGGAAACCTTGCCGACGAAGGGCATGTATTCCATGCCGTTATCCTTGAGCAGCTTTGCGACGGAATCATAGTATATGGTGCCCATGAGGCAATCGAAGCCGCAGTCGATAGCGGTCTGTGCGCCGTCAAGGCAGCTTGCCTCGTCATAGGTGACGACCTCGAGGAAGGTGGTCTTGCCGGCGGCCTTCATTGCGCCTGCCAGAGCCTTCATCTCGTCCTTGGGCAGACCGACATTCTTGAAGCCCCAGAACTTGACCTCTTCGATATCCTTGCACTGCTCGAATATCTCGGCTGCGTTCTTTACGGTGACATCGTGGTGAGTCAGCATTATAATAATTTCAGGTCTCATTTTCTGTTTTCTCCTTTGCTGAAAAATTGGTGTATATTTGTTAAGACTGAATAAATTTTATTGCAATTTTTCTTTCGTGTAAATGCTGAATTTGCACGCAAAAAAGCGGCTCAAACGCTTGACTTATCAAGCTTTTTTCACTTTTGCGCAAAACACGCGGTTTTCTCTGAAAACCGCGTGTTTTCACCCCGTTCATTTTTGCAATTTCACTAAATTCGTTTGCCCAATTTCTACAAAAGACTGCGTTAAAAAACTGTCAATCATTCAATTTTTTGAACAATATATTTCCTGTCTGTCCAACACCTGAAAGCATAAGCAAAAAGCACCTCGGGAGAGGTGCTTTTTGCTTATGCTATGCTTATTCGCTTAACTTGCGCCGCTCAGGTGAAGTCCAAAACGCGTCTCATGCGGATGAGGGTATTGCGGTTTCTGATTGCGGAGGAAATGGTTATCATCTCATCGGCAAGTTCGGGCTTTACTCCGATATGCTCGGGCAGGTACTTGCAGCCGCAGGCTGAGTACAGTGCCGCCATCTCCTCGGTCGTGGGCAGCTTGTTTATCATGTCGCGGATCTCGTCCCAGTGATCGACTATGTTCTGCGGGTCGAAGGTGCCGAGAACGTCGTTGGCGTTTTCCTTGATGATGCCCGGGGCAAGGCGGTCGCCGAACTTTTCTCTTATCCACTCCTCGCTCAGAGGCTCAAACTTCTTTGCCTTGGGCGTGGGCAGGGATGCAAGGCGGTGATACTCCTTGATGCACAGATAAGTGCCTACGCCGACACATTCGCCGTGGATGCCCTCCGCTCCCTCGAAGCGGGGCGGCTGCATCTCGACAAGGTGCGCCATGAGGTGTTCTGCGCCGGAGGCGGCTCTTGAGTGGTTGAGAAGCTGCATGGTCAGACCCGACTCCATCTGAGCCATCGTCATCGCCTCGTGATCGACCTCGCCGGTGGCCGCCAGCTTATCTGCCGCTTCACGCATGATCTTCAGCGCGTGTTCTGCAAGCTCGCATACCATCGGGCAGAAATACTCGCCCGTGACCATGGTGGATATCTTCCAGTCAAGCACGGATATGTACTTTGACAGAATGTCGTTGATGCCGCTGGACACAAGGCGCATAGGTGCGCCCTTGATGATGTCAAGGTCGGTTACGACGAGCGTGGGTGCGCACATGGGCGTGGACTTCTTCTGACCGTTTAAAATCGCCGAACAGATATTGGCGGTGAAGCCGTCGGAGGATGCAAGCGTGGGTATGGCAACAAAGGGTATGCCGAGCTTATATGCCGGATAGCGGCCGAAATCCATGATGGTGCCTGCACCGTAGGCGACGATGACCTCGGGGTTATCGAGCTTTGCCATCATCTCCTCGATGACGGTATCCTCGGCGCGCAGCCCCTTTGCCTCGAGGACTATCTCCTGGTCGGCGGCGACGTGCTTACCCTCGGTGAGCTTGTAGATAACGGAGTCATAGACGACCGTGCGCTTTTTACCCGCAAGGCCGACCTCCTCCATGTACTTTTCAAAGTTCTTTATGGCACCGTATTCAACGACCACCATCTTGGTCTCCAGCTCATGCGTTCTGCCGCACACGCAGGGTCCTACATATTTTGCACAATCCATTATCATAGCGTTTTACCTCACATTTCTACCGTATCTAATTTCCCGTATCCGTTTATTGCAAAGAGCTGCTTTTTGCTTTCATCGCCGTAGATAGCAACGACATCGGCGACAAAGAAGGTGTGGTCGCCGACAGCGAGCGTGTCGCTCAGCCTGCACTCAAAAACGAGCTTGCTTGCCTCGACGACCTTGGGCGCAATGACCTTTGCTTCAACAAGCTCAATACCGAGCTTTTCGGCTTTGTCGGTATCTCTGCCGGAGCATCTTCCGCAGTCGAGAGCCTTTTGCTTCATCGTTTCGTCCACAAGGTTCAGCGCAAACTCGCCGTTTGCACGGATGTTGCCGCCGCTGAAGCCCTTGTTGCTCAGGCACGCGCCTATCTTGACGGGATGGTTGCTCAGATATGTCCACCATGACACCGCCATGAGATTGGTCCTGCCCGCATCGTCGACCGACGACAGCAGCGCAAAGGGTGCGGGGGTCGTCATTTTCTGAGCCTGTCCGATAGAAAGCTCTTTCATAATATTACCTCCGTTCAGGAAAGTTCATTTAATTTTATAATAAGTGCGCAGAATGCGCAAGCTAATTATACCTCGGTTTCGGTGCAAAAAATACTTGAAATTATTGTACCTCTTGTGGTATATTGTCGTGTATAAAAATGCGCACTTCGCCGATTATTGCTTACGCACCTCTATATAATATTCGGTGGGAAATGCCTTGTCAACCGTGCGAAATTCAGGCAAAACGAGTGCTTGAACCGCTGTGGCGATTTTTGCGCGTTTCGCTCGTTTTGGGCGTTTTTTGCGTGTTTTTTCTTGTCAGTACTACACAAAATCTGAGCTGTATTTTTTACAGACTGAATTTATTTGTATCGGAGTGGTATAGTTGAAGACCGCAGTAAGAGAGCAAAGGATCATAAGCATTCTCGAAAGTCGCGGCGAAATGTCGGTCAACGAGCTGGGTGCAATCCTGAACATTTCGGTGTCCACCCTGCGAAAGCAGCTTGCGGATATGCAGGAAAAGAAGCTCATTATCCGCACCTACGGCGGCGTAATGTCGATAAATCCCGTGCCGGACGAGACCTTTGACAGCAAGCTTCACAAGAATGTAAACGAAAAGCGGCGCATTGCGACCAAGGCGCGCACGCTCATAAAAAGCGGCGACTCGCTCTCGTTGGGCAGCGGCACGACCGTTTATGCGCTCAGCAACCTCCTTGACGACCTTGACGCCGCGGAGATATACACAAATTCCATGCAGGCGGCTGAATATCTCGCAAACTGGGCGATACTCAACACGCACATCTGCGGCGGCATCATCAGAAGCGCGACGGGAACCATCATCGGCAGCGAGGCGTACAACTTCTTCAATAATATAAATGTCGATTACGCTTTCATAAGCTGCGACGCGATTGATGACAACGGCATCGTGTACAGCGACAATCTCTCCGTTGCCTCTGTCGAGCGTGCGGTTTTGCGCAACGCGAAGAAAAAGTATGTGCTGTGCGACTCGACCAAGTTCGGCAAAAGCTCCGTTGCGAGCATCGCCGATCTATCCGAGTGCGAGGCGGTCATCACCGGCACGGAGGCCAAGTCCGTAACCGAAAACCTCAAGTTCAGAGGCATCAATATAATCTTTGCATGACTCTGTCTGCGGCATAGCCGCAGGCTTTTTTACACTCTTTTTACAAAATTGCTCTGTCCTGTTTTACAAAAATGCGTTAATATGGTTTTGAAGGAGAAAGGAGGAATTATATGATAGATTTTAACGAAAAAAAGGGTTTTATTTGCGATATGGACGGTGTTATCTACCACGGCAACCGCATTTTGCCGGGCGTGGTAGAGTTTATAGATTGGCTCAAGGCAAACGATAAGGGTTACCTGTTTCTGACCAACAACAGCGGCTGCACGCCAAAGGAATTGAATCAGAAGCTTGCGCGCATGGGGCTTGATGTTCCCGAGGAGCATTTTTACACCAGCGCGCTGGCAACGGCGGCATTTATTAAGGAGCAGTCGCCGGGCTGCTCGGCGTATGTCATCGGTGAGGCGGGACTGTTAAACGCACTGTACGACGCAGGCATAACAATGAACGATGTTAACCCCGACTATGTAATCGTCGGCGAGGGCAAGGCGTATTCGCTCGACACGCTGACCAAGGCAACAAATCTGGTTCTTGGCGGAGCAAAGCTCATCGGAGCAAATTCCGATATCTCCGGCCCTATCGAAAACGGCATCGCACCCGCCTGCCGCGCACTCATCGCCCCCATCGAGATGGCGACCGGAACCGAGGCGTATTTCTGCGGCAAGCCCAACCCGCTCATGATGCGCACGGGGCTTAAAATTCTCGGCTGCCACTCCGGCGAGGCTGTTATGATCGGCGACCGCATGGACACCGATGTCATTTCCGGCATGGAAAGCGGTATGTCCACGGTGCTGGTCATGTCCGGCATATCCACGCGCAAGACGCTTGAGCACTTTGCCTACCGTCCGAGCGTTATCCTCGACGGCGTCGGCGATATCGTCAAAATGGCAAAGGGCGAATAAACCAATACTTAATCACACCGAGATGCGAAAAGCATCCCGGTTTTTTGTTGCAAATATGCCGGTTCACGCGCTGTTTGACGGTGCAGATCAAGCAAAGCCCGCAGGCAATACTTGCCTGTATTGTCAAGGGCTTTAACGCAGCATGGGCGCAAATATGCCCGTGCCTCTTTTTGCGCAAACATCTACCCGTTCGCACCGTTTGACGGAGCAGATTTTCGTTCAGGCAAGGCAAAGCCCGCAGGCAATACTTGCCTGTATTTCCAAGCCCTTT
>JAEDIN010000039.1 GCA_016292445.1 Oscillospiraceae bacterium
AAACTGCACCGCACAGCGGTGCAGTTTTTTTGTGTCTGCAATTATTTGGACAATTTAGGAGTCATTCGCTGCTATTATACTTGCGTTATTGTGCGAAATGAATTATAATTGTACAAAACGGTACGAAAGGGGCGTGAAATGCAAAGTATGGCTATCGATAACGCACTGTCGGCACTCGATGTTGCGAAGCTTTTGGGCGTGAGCAAAAACACCGTTTACGAAATGGTGCGCAGGGGCGAGCTGAAATCCTATCGAGTGGGCAGGAAGATGCGCTTCACCAAAGAGGATGTTGACAGCTATATTGCGCGTTCCCACGGCGCAAAGCGCATAAAAATACCGCCGGTCAAAAGCGTCGAGGTACACAGCGGACTGCTTAACCGCGAGCAGGACAGTGCCTTTATCATAAGCGGTCAGGATGTCATTCTTGACATTTTGTCAAACTACCTGCGCGAAAGAGGCGTACCCGCACTTCGTGCGTTCGTCGGCAGCTTTGAAAGCCTGCTCATGCTGTATCAGGACAAGGTGCAGGCGGCGACCTGCCATCTCTGGGACGGCGATACGGACTCGTATAACACGCCCTATGTGCGCAGGCTGATGCCCGGCACAAATGCGGTGCTTGTCAATTTATCCTACCGTATGCAGGGCTTCTATGTGCGCAAAGGAAATCCCAAGGGCATACGCTCATGGGAGGATCTGTGCCGCGAGGATGTGTATATGCTGAACCGCAAGAAAAGCTCGGCGTCGCGCATCCTGCTCGACGAAAAACTAATGCAGCTCGGCATGGATAAAAGCCGTATCAACGGCTACGGCAAGGAGATCGGCTCGCATATCACGCTGGCAAACGCCATCGGCAGAGGCGAGGCGGATGTCGCCGTCGGCACGCAGAGAGTGTGCGCGCAGGTCGAAAATGCGGAGTTTGTCCCCATGCAGGAGGAGCGCTGCGACCTTGTGATCAAAAAGGATAACCTCAACACCCCCGAGGTCATCGCTTTGCTTGAGATCCTCCGTTCGCCGGAGCTTAAAGCGGAGCTTGAGGGTATAAGCGGCAACGATTACAGAGATATCGGCAAGGTGGTTGCCGAGATATAATAAATCTTTTGGGGAGGTGTGCAGATGAAAAGAATACTGTGCTTCATGCTGGCGGTGCTTATGCTGGCGGGACTGCTCACGGGCTGCGGTGAGGAGCTTAAAATCTTCACGGATGTTGATTTTGCCTCCAGCCCCTTTAAGCATCTCAATAACGGCGGCATTACCGACAACGATACCCTGCCGTACAATGTCGATGCCATAACCGGTGCAACGCTCACGGTCGAGGGCCCCGGCGTTGTCACGAGCACTCCGCTTTCCGTGCGTGAGCTTGAAAGCCGCAGCGACGGCCTTGTTCGCGGCGAGTACAAGGATTCAAACGGCAAGATGGTGTACGAGGGACTCGACCTGTACTACCTGCTCAACGAGATGGTTGAGGGCGATAACGGCATCATCCTAACCGATTCGGCATACAAGGTTATTCTTAAAAACAGCAACCGCGAGAGCATCTCCGAGTTCACGCTCGACGAGGTAAAGAGAGCGCATGACGACAACAGACCCATCCTGCTTGCCTACGGCGTGGCAACGGACGACCAAAAAACCGTTGCTCCCTTCGTGTTCGACGCAAAAAGCGAGGGCGAGCATTCTTTGGGCTATGTCGATGAACTGGAAAATGACGACGGCTGCATAAAGCTCGTCTACGACCGCAGAGAGTACGGCGATAATAAATACCGCACCTTCTCCAATGTGGCATATGTGTATGTCTGCGAGGAGACTGAACCCGGCTTCAAGCACTCCGAGTGCGACACCGACAGCTTCGGCGCGTCAAAGTACACAGACTATATAGTCACCTTCCGCGGCTCAAAGCTCGGTTACGAAATTCCGATGACGGTAAAGCAGCTCGAGAGCCTTGTCGTGTACGACGGAAAGGGCAATGTCAAAGAGGGCGGAATAGGCTACAGCGATTGGTACAGTCTTGCCAACAACGCATATTGGTATGTCAATCAGTACGAGGGTCTTGACCTGTACAAGCTTTTGATATATCTGGGCATGGACGATGCCGAAACCATGGGCACCAAGGGAGCGAGGACAACTCTTGTCAGCTTCATTGCCGCCGACGGCGTTGCCGCTAACGAGACCTTTTCGGTCGATACGCTGTCATACCCCGACGCCTTCGGTTTCTATAACAAAAACGCCGCCGACCTGAACGACGGCAGCTATGTTCCCACAAATGCCGACCTTGTGAAGACCGGCTATCCCGTGCTGCTGTCCTACGGCGTTAACAATTACCCCTACACGATAAGCAAAACCGACCCCAACTACCTGTCCGGACTTTCAAATTCCGGCGGCCCGCTGCGAGTGGTGTTCGGCAAAACGCAGTATAACCACGCAAACGGCTCAAATCAGGTGCAGTATTTAAGCGACATTATTGTCGGCGAAAATGTGCTGTATAACACCCATAAGCACACCGACAATGCCGCTCAGAAGGCACTTGCCGACTCAAAGCTGAGCTTAGTTGTCAACAATGAGGACGGCGAGAAGCTCATAAACAAGACCGTCACCGTCGGCGACATTGAGGATATTGTCTACGGCGAGGGTGTCGGGGGCGATGTCAAAAAGGCGGCAAAGGTCAAGGACTCCTACGAGGTCAAGACCAAGGACGGCTACACTACCGATATCTACGAGGGCATTAATCTTGAGTACTTCCTCATGAATGTCATGGGACTGCCGGGCACAAACGGCACGGTGACCTTCTCAAACGGCAGGGATAAGCTCACCGTAACGCTCGAGGAGCTTTTCCGCAGCGGCTACAATGCCGAGCTTAAGCGCGACGGCTTATGCTCCGTCATCGCCTTTGCGAAAAACGGCGCACCAATGGTGCAAAGCAGCAAGTCCGAAGGCTATGTGGATACGATAGAGCTTAATCCCATGCTCCGCTCCGACCCCGATGAGTTCGAGGTCGAAAACTACGGCGGCCCGCTTTCGGTCATCATTCCGAGAAGCGGTACGGAAAAGGGCGACGCAAAGTCTGTTTCCGATGTCACGAGTATCACGGTAAATCTCATTCCCGACTCCTATGCGCATATCGATAAGCCTTACAGCAGCTATGAAAAGGACACCGTGCGCTTCTACGGCGAGGGTCTGGATAATGAAAAGACCTACACAGTCAAGGAGCTTGAAAGCAAGCAGACCCGGACGAAGACCCTTGATTTCAGTATGCTCAACAAGGCGGGCAAGTCCTATGAGGCTCGCTACCGCGGACTTTCGCTGTACGACCTGTTCACCGAGATAGGCATTAAGAATAACGCCGGTGATGTCATCGTCTACTCTGCCGACGGAAGCAAGCAGACCTTCTCGCTGGCGCTGATGAAGAAGGCGTATGACAATATACTTTCGCCCGAAAAGACCGAGGTCAGGGCGATGCTCGCCTACGGCACCGCGCCGCTTAAAAATGAGCTTATGGACGGCACTCCGCTGGTAGCCTCATCATCGAGTGAGGGCTATGTCGAGGCGGACAATAACGACGGCGGCCCCCTCAAGCTAATCGTTCCGCAGGACAGCAAGACGAGTGCAAACGCGTCGTTGTGCGTCAATAATGTGGTCGCCGTCGAGGTCACGGCAAACAAAATAGAGACATGGGGGCACAAGATGAGCGATGTCTACGGCGAATTCCTCGACTCAAAGTTTACCTTCACCGTCAAGAACGATTCAGGCGAGTGGACGCACGACTTTTCGGTTGAACAGCTCGAGAGCCTGTCGGGAATTATCGTAAGGGACAAGTATTCCGTGCTCGATGTCGGCACCTGCGAGGGACTTGATATCTGGAAGTTCATTCAGCTCATCGCCGGAGATGTCAAGGGTATAGATAACCCCGTTTCAGTCACCGCCTATGCAAGCGACGGCTATAAGAACGACCTTTTGAGCGTGTTCTACCGTGACGGCTTCATAAACGGCGTTGCCGATGAAAACGGCGACAGCAAAAAGCTCATTTTGTGCTATGCCGTTAACGGCTATCCGCTCGTTGACTCCGAGGGTCACGAGGGCTATACCGGACTCGCGGGCAATACAGCAGGGCCCATTCGCGTTATCGCCGAGACCAATCAGGGAGCATCGGTCAAATACTGCAACAAGCTTGTGGTGACTGTTCCGGGTTCCGATAAGATAGATATCAGGATAGACGATTCCATCTTCAAAAGTTAGGATAAAGCCGTATGAAAAGATTTATTTCGCTCCTGCTTGTGCTTGCGCTGTGCCTTTCACTGTGCGCCTGCGGTGCTCAAGATAAGGATGAGCCCAAGGTTGCGGGTGAGGGACAGGTGCTTGACGGCGCAGGCAGAGTGCTGGATATTCCCGACGACCCGCAAAGCGCGACAATAGCCTCCGTTTACGCCGTTTCCGTGCCGTTTATCAAGGCACTGGGACTTACCGACCGTGTTCTTGCGGTCAACACAAAGTCAAAGTTCTGGACCGAGGCTGACGAAAATCTCGCCAAAGCCGGAACGGTGGGCAGAGGTGTCGTTGACCTCGAAAAGCTCGCCGGGTATTCGCCGACCGTACTCATCCACCGCTCAAACGACCCGGAAACCGTTGAGGCGGTTGAAAAGCTGGGCATCGATGTGCTTTGCATAACGGTCGAGAATATGGATGATTTTAAGACCACGCTCCTGATGCTGGGCGAGTATTTCGGCGTTTCCGAGCGTGCGCAGAGGGTAGTGGACTGGCTTGACGGGAAGTTTGACTTTATAGCCGAGCGTGTTGCGCAGATTCCCGAGTCCGAGCGTGTCACCGCGCTCTTAATGGGCGGAGAGCCGGGCAGAGTAGCCGGCAACGATATGCTCCAGTCGTGGATGATCGAGCAGGCCGGCGGCATTTGCGTAGCCGACCGCGGCAAGGACCACAACTGGATAGATGTCGGTGTGGAAACCGTTTTCGAGTGGGATCCCGAGCTTATCTTCTGCACGAGCTCCACAGGTCTTGAATACTCTGCCGAGGAGCTTATGGACGATAACTCGTGGTCTGCCGTCAAGGCGGTCAAAAACGGCAAAGTCGTCACCGTTCCGTCAAAGCTCGATTCGTGGGATATGCCCGGCTTGAGCTGCGTTCTCGGCACGATGTTCATGCTCCACGAGATGTACCCCGACTATTTCAGCTCCGAGGAGCTGCAGGAGCAGATAGACGATTACTACGAATTTATGTTCGGCACGACCTTCGATGCCGATTATCTTGGATATACTTTGGAGTGACCCTTGAACGAATTAAAGGCTCAAAACAAAAAAAGAGGATTTTTAGCGGTAATGCTCGTCATGGCGGCGGTGCTTTCAGCCGGCATAGTGCTTGCCGTGTGCGTCGGCAAATATCCAGTCACGCCGGGGGAGAGCCTAAAGATCCTGTTAGGCTCGCTGTTCGGCAGCGTGAGCGGCTCGCCGGAGATGACGGTCAATGTCGTCATGGGACTGCGCGTGCCGAGAGTGCTTGCAAGCGTGCTTGTGGGAGCTGCGCTGTCCATGTCCGGTGCGGCATATCAGGGAATTTTCAAAAATCCCCTGGTCTCGCCGGATTTTCTCGGCGTGTCAAGCGGCGCGTGCATCGGCGCGGCGGCGGCTATACTGCTTTCGATGACGACGGCGTTTATCTCGCTGTTTGCTTTTCTGGGCGGCATTGCGGCGGTGGCCCTCACGGTGAGCATTCCGGCAATGCTTCGCAACCGCTCGAACATCATGCTCGTGCTGTCGGGCATTATCGTCGGCTCTGCCATGTCGTCTGTGCTGGGCTTTATAAAGTACATTGCCGACCCCGATACGCAGCTCGCCTCAATAACCTACTGGACGATGGGCAGCTTTTCCTACATTTCGCTAAAGCAGCTTTTAACTCTGCTGCCGCTGCTTATAGTTCCGATGACGGTTCTCATCCTCATGTCGTGGTGGATAGATGTCCTGTCCATGGGCGAGGATGAGGCGAGGGCATTGGGTGCAAATGTGCGCATGGTGCGCGGCATCGCCATCGTGTGTTCAACGCTTCTGACGGCTGCTGCGGTCTGCGTTGCCGGAACGATAAGCTGGATAGGCCTCATTGTCCCCCACTTCGGCAGAATGATAGTCGGCCCGTCAAACCGCAGACTCATTCCGGCATCGGGACTTTTGGGCGGCGTTTTCATGCTCGTTGTCGATACGCTCACGCGCACCGTCGGCGTTACGGAAATGCCGGTGAGCATACTCACGGGCGTTATCGGCGCACCGTTTTTCTGCTGGCTGCTTTTACGGCAGCAAAGGGGGTCGGCGCGATGATATACGGGATAGAAAATCTGCATTTTAAATACCGCGGCGGAGAACGCGAGGTGCTCAACGGAGCGAGCCTTAACATCGACGAGGGCGAGCTTGTCTCCGTCTTAGGCAGAAACGGCGCGGGAAAATCAACACTTTTCGGATGTATGCTGGGATTGCTCAAGCCACAGTCGGGCAGCATAAAAATATGCGGCAGGGACTTGCGCACCATGAACGAAAGGCAGGTGGCCGGAATCGTCGCATATGTTCCGCAAAACCACAATCCGACCTTTGATTTCACGGTGTTTGATTATGTGCTGATGGGCTGCGCTTCAAAGGTGGGGCTGCTGTCAAAGCCCGGCACCAAGGAGGAGGCGGCGGCGGAGACTGCGCTGCGGCGCATGGGCATTTTGCAGCTTGCCGAGCGCAGATACACCGAGCTTTCCGGCGGAGAGCGTCAGCAGGCGACCATCGCAAGGGCGATAGCCGCCGAGCCGAGGGTGATACTGTTTGACGAGCCGACGGCGCATCTGGATTTTGCCAATCAGATAAAGGTGCTGCGCATTATAAAGGGGCTTTCCGAAAACGGCTATTCCGTTGCCGTCACGACCCATGACCCGAATCACGCACTGCTGCTCGGCGGCACTGCGGCGATACTCGACGGCGAGGGAAAGCTCTGCTCGGGCAAGGTGTCGGAGCTTATCACCGAGGAAAGGCTCAAAGGTGTTTACGGCGCGGATGTGCGCCTGCGGTATCTCGACGAGTTTTCGCGTGATGTCTGCATATACCCCAATTTGTAGGCGAGGGCAATGCCCGCTTAAATATAGTTAAAAGATTTTTTAACGGAGGAAATCACATGAAAAAGTTTGTCTCATTGCTGCTTGTCGCAATGCTGGTGCTCGCACTTTGCGCTTGCGGCAACACACCCGCCGAAAACGGTGATGACAGTGCTGCCAAGGAAGTCAAGGGCGTGACCGTTCCCGAGTTTGCCGTCATGGTAAACGGCGTCAAGGTCGATCAGAACATGATGGCGGAATACCCGCTGTACGAGGTCAAGGCTACCTCCACCAACAGCGCAGGCACCGAGTCCACCGTGACCTATGTCGGCTTTGCGATGAAGGATGTTCTCACCGCAGCAGGCCTCACCGAGAGCTATGTATGGCTCGAGGCTACCGCCGATGACGGCTATGCTGTCACCTTTGAGGGCGACATTGCGGCAAATACCACCCTGCTCGCAATCACCAAGGACGGCGAGCAGTTCAAGGGCGCACCCTGGTTTGCACCCTGCACCTCTGAGACCACCGGCGATTACCTAAAGGGCTGCGTAGGCATCCTCGTCAACACCGAGGCAGGCGCACCCGAGGGTGTCAGCAACGATGTCAATGCCGCAGGCGGCGACAAGGGTGAGCTTGGCACTCCCGACAAGCAGGACAAGACCGATAAGGTCAAGTTCGACGCATTCTCCTTCAAGGTAAACGGCAAGGAAGTCACAAACGATACTCTCAAGGATCTGCACATCTACAAGGTAGCGGTCACCACCGAGAACAGCAAGGGCGAGAAGGTCGAGGCAAAGTACACCGGCTATGTTCTGGCAGATGTCCTCAAGGCGTGCGGCATTGAGAATTATACCACCGTCAAGGCAGTCGCAAACGACGGCTACGAAAATGTCCTGACCGCGGAGCAGGCGGCAAGTGAGTTCACCGTCGTCGCCATCGAGAAGGACAAGGAGCTGGGCGAGGACGGCACCGTTTGGGTAGCACCCTGCACCGAGACCAGCGCAAAGAGCTATGCAAAGCTCGTCGTCGAGATAGTCGCAGAGTAATATGTATTCAGACAATGCACGGAGGCAACTCCGTGCATTGCGCTAAAGAGGATATTTTGTGAAAAAAACGATTTCTTTAATTCCTGCACTTTTATTGTGCGCTGCACTGCTTGCCGGCTGCGCAGGTAAGCCGTCTGAAACCAAGACCGAGGCATTGCCTGCACCGGAGGCAGACGAGGCTACGATGTTTGCCGTGGACAAGAACATAAACATGACCACGATAGATAATTATTTAGGCAGAGACGATGCTGTCTACCGCGATGTCCGAATGCTCTTTGACCCTGCCGATTACGCTGCGATAGGCGGCGAGGCAGACCTCACGAGGACGATTAAGGGCTTTAAGATAGTGCCGTTTCCGTATATTGCGACGCTCCAATCCCTGCCTGTTGCAAATGCCTACGCCGGCGAGCACCTGTTCGATGTCGAGTGGGCTGAAAACGGCACGGTGAGCAAGGCGACCGCGCGCTACGCCGAGTCCATGATGGTGCTTGAGGAGCTTTTCCCCAAGGATAAGGCGATATTCCTCATGTGCGGAGGCGGCGGCTATGCCAATATGTTAAAGCAGCTCTTGTTGTACTTCGGCTGGGACGAAAACCTGCTGTATAATATCGGCGCAAACTGGGAGTACAAGGGCGAAAATGCGCTTGAACTTATTGTCTATCCCGAGGATGCAAACGGCAAAAACATATACGCGACATGGCGTGCCGACTACGCTTATCTGGACTTTGATAAGCTCAACAAAACGGAAAACTGATATGCGGAAACGAAAGATACTCATTGCGCTGCTGCTTGCCGCGTCACTCATGCTCTGCGGCTGCCAAGACAGTTCACAACCGACGGAGAGCGCGGCGCAGTACCCGACATTTGAATTTACCCACTTTGCCTCCGGCGGCACTGAGGAGACCTATAAGGCGGTCATCCTGTTTGAGGAAAGCTGCTCGACCTTCACCTCCTATCAGGTGGCTTTTTCCTCATGCACCTGCCGTGACAGCATGGTAAACTACTATTCCGTGTGCTATGTGGAGCTGTTAAACACCAAACCGAGCGCTGACGAAGCGTCGATAAGGACGATAAGCTTCGGCAACAATCAGGGCCTGTGGGGCGACAGCAACCCGAATTACTACATCGCCGACTACACGCAGGAGTACATGGACGAGCATTTTGTGCAGGCTCTTGTCGGCGCAACAAAGGCGGATTTTGACGCATGGGGCGGCTACGGAACGCAGCTCGAGCAGATAGACGCCGATGCCGTGACCGGAGCAAGCGTGTCCTCGGGCAACATTACCTCGATGCTCAAGGGCTTGTTTGCCTACCACGCAGAACACTATTACAAATAAAATGCACCGTACACCAAGGTGCATTTTTGTATCTTTTGTAAATTCTGCGCCCGACCCGTTTTCCGACGGAAAAGGTTATGCTATAATGAAAAAAACTTCTGAAGGGAGAGCATTATGGCAAACGCACTGGATTATGTGGATTGGCGCGGCGATTTGAGCTTTGAGACCGTGCCGGTCAACGAGATAGATAAGTACATTTTCACCTGCATCGGCAAGCCCGATTACACGGGGATAATTCCCGCCGACGGTAAAACCGTGACCGTCAACGAGGCGGTGGGCGGTTACTTTGCCACCCACGAGGATGTCGGCGACAAGCTGGGGCTGATTTCCTCGGCGAGTACGCTCCCCATGCTGAGAAAAATCGCGCTGTCCGACAGATTCAGAAACATAAAGCTCTCGGGCTTCATCAACAAAATAGTGGTCGAAAAAACCGAGCAGTTTTCGGCACTGACGGTGTTTTCACCCGACGGAACGAAGTATGTTTCCTTCCGCGGAACGGACGATACGATAGTCGGCTGGAGGGAAAACTGCGAGCTTGCCGTCAAGGAGGTCGTGCCCGCGCAGCTTGACGCAAAGGCATATCTCGAGTGGGCGGCCGAGACCTATGACGGACCGCTTATAGTCTGCGGCCACTCCAAAGGCGGAAACCTTGCGGTGTATGCCGCCTGCACGGTGTCCGAGGAAATACAGGACAGGATACTCGAGGTCAACTGCTACGATGGCCCGGGCTTCATGCCGGATTTCCTCGAGACCGAGGGGTATAAGCGCATGAAGGACAAGATTACGACAATCGTGCCGTATGTGTCCATCGTCGGTATGCTGCTCACGCAGGTCGGCAGGCTCGATGTCATTCAGGCAACCGATGCAGGAGCAACCGGCCACGACGGCTTTACATGGGATGTGCGTCGCGACAGGTTCATTCACCGTCCCGAGCTCAGCGAAGCAAGCAAGATATTCAACGCCGCCATCGACGAGGCGGTTGAGGATATGGATTCGGATGAACGCCGCGAGCTTGTCGAGGAGATCTTCGATGTCCTCACCTCAACGGGCGCACTGACGCTGTCCGAGTTCAGCGAGCAGTCGCTGCGCAAGCCGCTGGAGCTGGCGAACCAGTTCCGCAAAGCCCCCGAGCTTCGCAGCTTCCTTTTAAGCCTCATTGAAAAAAGCATTAAATCCGCGAGAAACTCAAAAAAGGCATTGATATAGCAAAAGCACCCCAAGAGGGTGCTTTTTGCTGTTTTGTAACTACCTCGAAGCCGTGTTCACCGGTGAAGCTTTCGGCAAG
>JAEDIN010000040.1 GCA_016292445.1 Oscillospiraceae bacterium
TATCGCCGTAGTCGGTGATCATTGCGACTTTATAAGCGACATCGTTGTCCTTGTCCTTGCCGGTATCGTCGCCGCCGCAAGCGCAGAGAGCGAATACCATGCAAAGAGCGAGGAGCAGAGCTAAGAATCTTTTCATGTTTTTTCCTCCGTATAAATTTTAAAAATTTGTGCGTACGGTTTTTGATATGCTTTTCACATACCGTCGATATTATACCATTGTTGACTGCGTCAAGCAAGAACAATTTGGCATTATCGCAAAAAACTGTGCCGTATCAATCTAAATTTTCCATTTTAACGGCGGTATCAAGGGCAATTTCTACCATCTGGGTCAGCGAAAGCTGGCGTTCCTCGGAGGAAAGAGCCTCGCTGCGGTACAGGTGGTCTGAAATTGTGCAGATGCACAGAGCGCGCTTGCCCGCTCTTGCGGCGTTCATGTAAAGGCCTGCCGCCTCCATTTCGACCGCCAAAACGCCCATGTCGCGCCATTTGGTGCTGTCGTCAAGACCGGTGGGGGAGTAGAAGTTATCCGAGGACAGGATGTTGCCGACCTTCATATCGATGCCCTTTTCCTTTGCCGCGGCAACACAATTGCTCAAAAGCGTGTAATCAGCGATGGGGGCAAAGGTGCCGTTAAGCTCAAACTGGTGGGCAAAGTTAGAGTCGGTGCAGGCAGCCTGAGCGGCAACGATGTCCATAAGCTTGAGGTCGTCGCGCATAGCACCTGCCGAGCCGATGCGGATGATATTTTCAACATCATAGAAGTTGTAAAGCTCGTAGCTGTATATGCCGATAGCCGGAATGCCCATGCCGGATGCCATGACGGTTACGGGAACGCCCTTCCATGTGCCTGTATGTCCCTGAACACCGCGGACATTGTTGACAAGCACGGGATTTTCCAAAAAGGTCTCGGCAATGAATTTTGCACGCAAGGGATCGCCGGGCATAAGCACGGTCTTGGCGATATCCTCTTTTTTCGCGGCGATGTGCGGAGTGGGAATAGGCATATTAGTTCCTCCTATTGTATATTTTGCCTGTTACAATTCAGATTATAACAAACAAATCATAAAAGTCAAATTGCAAGACGGATATATTTGTGTTATCATTCAATCGGATAAAAACTTACAGGGGTGTTGAAGGATGAGCGATATAATCGTAATAGGCATTGCGGGCGGAACCGGAAGCGGAAAAACCACCATAACGCGTAAGATAGTGCAGCATTTCGGCGGAGATGTGAGCGTTATTTATCACGACAACTACTACAAGGCGCATCACAATATGAGCTATGCCGAGCGCACGAAGCTCAATTACGACCATCCGGACGCTTTTGATACCGAACTTCTCATTGAGGATCTCAAAAAGCTGCGTCGGGGCGAGGCTGTCCAATGTCCTACATACGACTATACGGTGCATGACCGCTCAGATAGGACTGTAACCGTAAAGCCCGCAAAGGTCATTGTGGTAGAGGGCATTCTCATTTTCCAGAGCATTGAGCTGTGCAGGCTGATGGACATCAAGATTTATGTCGATACCGACGCCGATGTGCGTATACTCCGCCGAATTGTCCGCGATGTGCGCGACAGAGGCAGAAGCCTTGACAGCGTCGTCAACCAGTATCTGACCACCGTAAAACCAATGCATGAGCAGTTTGTCGAGCCGTCAAAGCGCAAGGCGGACATTATCATCCCCGAGGGCGGCCATAATCAGGTTGCGCTGGAGATGGTGCTTGAGCGCGTCAGAGCGCACATAGAGAAGTAATATTTTATATTGTAGGAGAAAGATATGGCAAAGCTGTATTTCAAATACGGTGCAATGGGTTCATCCAAATCCGCCCAGGCACTTATAACTCAGTTTAATTACGAGGAGCTGGGCATGTCCGTGTGGCTTATTAAGCCCAGCGTCGATACTCGCGACGGTGCGGATATCATAAAAAGCCGCATCGGTCTTGAGCGAAAAGCGCAGGTCATTACTCCGGAGCAGGACATCGTCAAGGAATACGCCAAGGCAGGCAGACACGATGTTATAATCTCCGACGAGGCGCAGTTTTTCAGCCCCGAGCAGATAGACCAGCTTCGCGAGCTTGTCGATTTTGAGGATATACCCGTTTTGTGCTTCGGACTGCGTACCGACTTTTTGACCCATGTTTTCCCCGGCTCAAAGAGACTTCTTGAGCTTGCCGACTCCATAACCGAGATAAAAACGGTGTGCGCCTGCGGCAGAAAAGCGACCGTCAACGCAAGGATAGACGAAAACGGCAGGGTGATAACCCACGGCGACCAAGTGTTTCTCGGCGGCAACGACAGCTATATCGCCATGTGCCACCGCTGCTGGAAAAAGAAAATCAGACAGCAGGAAGACCAGACTTATATGTTCTGAGGTGAACTGTGAGAAATCTCTTCGAGTATGAGTTTACCGATTCTGACGAGACTGTCTATCCTGCGCAGCGCTTTATATATGCAAGCGTTGACAATGATATGCAGGAGGAGATAGACAGAAGCTTTTTCGTGAGAGACTATGCCGAAAATGCGTCGAAAATGCCGAATTGGGCAAATGTCGTCAAGCGAGTGGCGCTTTTAATGGCGATATTTTTTGCAAATGCGATATACAATGCGTCGAAAAATATCGGCTTTGAGCAGGTTTTTGACGGGCATTTTTATCTGTTCATGTTCGGCACGGGCTGCCTTGGCATTGCTGCCGCACTTTACGGAGTGCAGCTTTTCAGATATTTAAGGGTCAAGCACACCGGTATTTTGAATGTGACATCCGATGCCATAGAGGAGCAGACAAACCGAACCAAAGAGACCTTTGACATACCGCCGGAGCATAAAATGGCGGATATATTCTCGTATTGGCACGAGGATAACGGAGCACTGCCCGATATTCTCATGAATAATCAGATCAGGTTGTACGAAAAGGACGGCAAGCTGTGTATTGCGTTTATCGACAAAGCGTTTGCGTTTCCGATAGACGGCTTTACGAGGTATCTGCTCATGAAAAAGAAGGTCCACTTTGACGAGTGGAACAAGCCGGACGCTTTTTTTCTGAAAGAGTACAGGAAGTATAAAATTCAGTACGACGAGCAGGACGGCTTCTCCTGCCGCTGCTATCGCCTGCAATACGCCGATTACTTCGGCGAGTATGAGCTGTTCTTTCCCGAGTATGAGCTTGCGGAATTCAAGGCGATAGTCGATGTACCCGTAGAAAAAGAATAATACATAAAAAATCCCGCTCGAAAGGCGGGATTTTTGCGTGTCAATCCACTTTTACGATTTTTCTCATAATCTCGGGGTTTAGCTTCACCACTTTGCGGTCGTATGTCAGCAAGCCGTTGACTTCATCCTCCACATCACTTAGCTGTGTGTAAACTGCGGCGGCAAGACCCTGCTCGTATGCGGGGCGAATTTCGCCTCCGTAGAGCTTTTCAAGCGACTTTTGCAGCTCGTTGGTCGATTTCAGACGCTTGTAGCCGAAATCCTTGGCGTTGAAGCAGTGACCCTCACAGCGCAGATTGTAGCCGCCGAACTCCGAAAGCAGCACTGCTCTGCCGAGCTTATCGGGCTTGAACACATATTTTTTGAAGTAGACATGCTGGCTCTTGGTGTCGCCGATCTTCTGATCGTGCCAGCCGGAGGCATGATCGACGGTGCGTGTCGGGTCCATGCTCATTACCTTTGCCGCTATCCTTGCCGCGTCGAACTGCCCCCAACCCTCGTTAAAGGGTACCCACATGGCTATGCAGGGGCAATTATAGAGAGTCTCTATCATCTCGTTGAGCTCGGCTTCGTATCTGGCGCGGCCCTCCATGTCGTCGCGGGCAAAGAGCTTATAGTTTCTGTCGCTGAGGTGGACGCCGGTGACGAGGGGAGCGGAGATGATGACGGGGTTATACTCTCCGCCGCCGTTTATCATGTCCTGCCAGACCAGCATTCCCAGCCTGTCGCAGTGATAGTACCAGCGCAGCGGCTCGACCTTTATATGCTTGCGCAGCATATTAAAGCCCATGTCCTTTGCCGTCTGAATGTCAAAAATCATCGCCTCGTCGCTCGGTGCGGTGTACATACCGTCGGACCAATAGCCTTGATCGAGCAGACCGTTGTGGAAGTAGGGCTTGCCGTTTAGAAACAGTCGCTTTACTCCCTTATCGTCTTTCTCAACGGAAAACTTGCGCATGGCAAAGTAGCTCTCGACCCTGTCCTCACCGTATACGACCGAGAAGTCGTACAGCTTGGGGTTTTCGGGCGACCATGCCTCAAAATTCGGAACGGGGATTTTTGCCGGCAGTGGATAGCGTTCGCCCCCGAATACGGCAAAAGCGGTGTTTCCTCCGACAGTTTCGGCAGAGATTTCAACATAAGCCCCGTCAAAATTCGGCGTAATTTTGAGCTTCTTGACACAATCGACGGGGACGCACTCCGCCCACACGGTCTGCCATATGCCGCTTTGGGGAGTGTACCAAATGCCGCCGCGCTCCGTTTTCTGCTTGCCTCTTGCCTCGTGGGCGGTATCGGAAAGGTCACGCACGCTGACGGACAGCTCGTTTACGCCCTTTCGCAGGAAACCCGTTGCGTCAAACTCAAAGGGAAGATAGCCGCCGTTGTGCCGGAATGCGCGCAGACCGTTTATGTATACTGTGCAGGACTGGTCAACCGCCCCAAAGTGCAGCAGCACTCTGCCGGTATGCTCGGGACATTCCCATGTGCGGCGATACCACAGATATTCATCGGACTTTAGAATGCGCCCGATTCCGGAAAGCTCACACTCGGGGGAGAAGGGCACAAGGATTTTACCGTCCCACTTTTCGGGCTGCTTCTCGCCGGCGGCGGTGATGGCGTAGTCCCACTCGCCGTTGAGATTATAATATGAGTCTCTCCGCATCTGCGGACGGGGATATTCCGGAAGAATATTGTTTTTATCAAGCTTTTCGCCCCAAGCAGTCAACATGGTGTGTCCTCCATACATTAAATTATAAAATGATTATACATTATTATTTGCCTTTTGATAAGCCCCAATTTGCCTAAACAGGCAGTAGACTTAAATTTTGACAAAAGATGAACTAACTGGACGATTTTGCGTTGTTTTGCACACAATTGTTAATCATTTGTCAGGTTTTCACGCCAAAATGAACGAAAATTTAATAAAATTCGAGTCATTGATTGTAGACACAAAACATAGTTTATGTTATATTTAAGTTTGTCATAAAATAGAGAGGTGATGCAAATGCCCTATAAGTTTCGTGGCGGCGTACATCCCAATTATATGAAGGCTCCGGAAGAACCGGTAGTCGTCGTAACCCCGCCGCCTCAGGTCATTGTTCCGATGGCACAGCACATCGGCGCACCTTGCCAGCCGCTGGTTGCGGTCGGAGACTATGTAACCATGGGTCAGAAGATAGGCGATAATCCCGCTCCTGTTTCTGCTCCTGTTCATTCTCCCGTATCAGGCAAGGTCGTGAAAATTGAGCCCAGACTTCATCCTTTGGGCGATATGATTATGGCAGTCGTCATTGAGAACGACTACCAGGACACCCCCTGCACCGACTTGGCTCCTCTTACCGAAGAGCAGCTCAAGGACCCCGAAGCCATCCTCACTCGTCTGCGTGAGGCAGGTATCGTCGGCATGGGCGGTGCAATGTTCCCGACCGCATTCAAGATTCGCGGCGGTCTCGGCAAGGTCGATACTCTCATCATCAACGGTGCAGAGTGCGAGCCCTACCTCAACGGCGACCACTGGACTATGAAGCTGCATCCGAAGGAGCTGCTCAAGGGTATAGAGCTTGCACGAATTGCAAGCGGACTGGATAAGGCGTATTACGGCATTGAGAAGAACAAGATGGATGCCATCGAGCTTCTCAACTCCGAGAATCCTGCTCAGTACGGCGTTGAGATCGTTCCCGAGGATGTCAAGTACCCCCAGGGCGCAGAGAAGATGCAGATCAAGGCCATCACCAACCGTGAGGTCAAGCCCGGCGGTCTGCCCGCAGGCGTCGGCTGCAATGTCATCAGCACTCAGACTGCTTATGCAATCTACAAGGCATGCTATCTCGGTATTCCCTGCTATGAGCGTATCCTCACCGTGGGCGGTTCGGCAGTGAATAAGCCCTACAATCTCCAGTGCCGTATCGGTACTCCCTTCAGCTACATCGCCGAGCAGTGCGGCGGCTTCATCAAGACCCCCAAGAAGATCGTTCTCGGAGGACCTATGATGGGTCTTATCGCAACGGGCCTCGATGCGGTCAATATCAAGGGTACCGCAGGCATCCTGTTCTTCACCGAGGAAGAGGATAAGACGGTCGAAAATCCCACCTGCATCCGCTGCGGTAAGTGCATTACCGTCTGCCCGATGGGACTTGAGCCTGTCTATATGTATATGTATTTCAAGAAGGGTGACTTCGAAAATATGAAGAAGTACCACATTCTTGATTGTTTCGAGTGCGGCAGCTGTTCCTACAACTGCCCCGGCAGAATGCCCCTTACCCACTCCTTCAAGACCGCAAAGCTTCTCTTTGCAAAGAAAGCAGCGGATGAGAAGGCCCGTGCAGAGGCGGCAGCAAAGGAGGCAGAGAATAAATGATAACTAAAGAATATACATTTGATGCTTCCTACCAGCCTCAGGTAAGAACAAACACCGATACATCCCGCATCATGCTCGATGTCATCATTGCACTTGTCCCCGCAATGGTAGTCGGCGTTCTGATGTTCGGTGTAAAAGCACTCGCACTGCTTGCTGTTTCCGTAGCTTCCGCTTGCTTCTGGGAATGGGGCTACCGCAAGCTCATGAAGAAGCCCGACAGTCTCGGCGACCTTTCAGCCTGCGTCACCGGTATTTTGCTGGTAATGTGCCTGCCTTCAGGTACACCGCTGTGGATGCCCGTTGTCGGCACCTTCTTCGCAATCGTTGTTGTAAAGCAGCTTTACGGCGGCCTCGGCAAGAACTTCGTTAACCCTGCACTCGCAGGCCGTGCGTTTATGTTCTTCTCATGGACCACCGTCATGACCAGGTGGGCAGTACCCAAGTTCATAAGCGGCATCGACGCTGCAACCATGGCAACTCCGCTGAGCATCCTCAAGGAAGGCTCTGCAATGCCCGAATACTTTGACTTCACCAATATGTTCCTCGGCATTATGCCCGGCTCCATCGGTGAGATCAGCACTCTGGCACTGCTCGTCGGAGGTATATACCTGCTTATCCGCAAGGTCATCAACTGGCGTATTCCCGTTGCCTTCATCGGCACCGTCGCAGTTCTGACTTTCATCTTCCCGAGAAACGGCTACTCCAATTTTGATTGGATGATGTACAACCTGCTTGCAGGAGGTCTGTTCCTCGGAGCCATCTTCATGGCAACCGATTACTCATCCAGCCCCGTAACTCTCAACGGCCAGCTCCTGTACGGCTTCGGCTGCGGTGTTCTGACCGTTCTCATCCGTTACTTCGGCGGCTTCCCCGAAGGCGTTTCCTTCGCAATCCTCATCATGAACCTGTGCGCATGGGCTATCGATAAGGGTACCCGCGGCCGCCAGTTCGGCGTTTCCAAGGAAGACCTAAAGGCAGCTAAGAAGGCAGCAAAGGAGGCAAAGGCATGAATAAAGTAGTAAAGCTTTCTCTCATCCTGTTCCTCGTTTCCGCGGTGGTTGCAGGCGTTCTCGGTCTGACCAACTTCATCACCGCAGAGCCCATTGCCGAGTATCAGGCAGAAGTGACCGCGACGGCATACGGCGCCGTCATGGAGTTCGAATCCTATGAAGAGGTCGAGTATACGGGCGATCAGTCCGCCGTTACCAAGGTCTGTAAGACCAACGACGGCAACTGGATCGTTGAAGCAGAGGTATCCGGCTCCCAGGGAATGATTACCGTCGCTGTCGGCGTTAATGCAGATCTCACCTGCAACGGTATCTCCATCATCGCGAGCTCCGAGACCTCCGGCCTCGGCTCCAAGGCAAACGACGATTTCTTCAGGGATCAGTTCCCCGGACTGACTGCCGATCAGGCTAAGGTCACCAAGGACGGCGGCAGCATCGAAGCCATCACCGGTGCGACCATTACCTCCAAGGCTGTCTGCTCCGCAGTTCGTGCTGCTATCGCGGCTGTTGAATCACTGGGTTAAGGAGGTCAGAAAATGAATATTAAGAAACAATTCAAGGACGGCCTTATTACTAACAACCCCGTTCTGGTTCAGCTTCTCGGTATGTGCTCGACCATGGCTATCACCACCATGCTCTTCAACGGCATCGGTATGGGTATATCCGTTCTGGTCATCCTCACATGCTGCAACATCGTTATTTCCGCAATGCGTAAGGTTATCCCCAACGATATCCGTATAGCAGTTTTCGTAGTTATCATCGCAGGCTTTGTTACCATCGTTGACCTGCTCCTGCAGGCTTACATACCCGCACTCAGCGAGTCTCTCGGTGTTTTCATTCCGCTTATCGTTGTTAACTGCATCATCATCGGCCGTGCAGAAGCCTTCGCCGCAAAGAACACAATCGGCGCATCCGCACTTGACGGTATCTTCCAGGGCCTTGGCTACACCATCGTTCTGACCATCATGTGCATCATCCGTGAGTTCTTCGGCTCCGGCTCCTTCGGCAAGGGTCTTATCAACACCGTTGAGGGTGTTATCGGCACCGGCGACGGTCTGCAGATTTTCTCCTCAGAGTTCGGCGCAAAGATCCTCACCATGCCCTTCGGCGGCTTCCTCACTCTCGGCGTCCTTATAGCTGCAATGCAGTTTGCACTGCGCAAGTCTGCCGAGAAGAAAGAAAAGGAGGGTAATAAGTAATGCTTACAAGTATACTTTCCATCTCCCTCGGTGCGATTCTGATAAATAACTTTATCTTCTCCCAGTTCCTCGGCTGCTGCCCCTTCCTCGGCTGCTCGTCCAAGGTCGATACCGCTGTGGGTATGGGTCTTGCCGTCACTTTCGTTATGGGCCTTGCATCCGCCATCTGCTGGGTGGTCGACACCTATGTTCTCCAGGCTCTCGAACTCGGCTTCCTTCAGACCCTGACCTTCATCCTGGTCATCGCTGCTCTGGTTCAGTTCGTTGAGATGTTCCTGAAGAAGGCGATTCCCTCCCTGTACTCCGCACTGGGTATCTACCTGCCCCTCATCACCACCAACTGTGCAGTTCTCGGCGTTGTTCTTCTGAATGTTCAGAACGAGTACAACTTCCTCGAGTCCACTGTCTACGGTATCACCGGCGGCCTCGGCTTCCTGCTCGCGATCGTTCTGTTCGCATCCGTCCGTGAGCGTGTTGAGTTTGCAGAGTATCCCAAGAGCTTTGAGGGCTTCCCCATCTGTCTCGTAACCGCATCGCTGCTCGCTCTTGCCTTTATGGGCTTCAGCGGCATGAAGATCTTTTGATTAGGAGGACGATGAAATGGAATTAGTAATTTATGCTGTTATCGTTCTCGGCGTTCTCGGCGCAATTTTCGGTGCTATTCTTGCAATAGCCTCCAAGATCTTCGCTGTCGAAGTTGACCCCAAGCAGGCTGCTGTCCGCGAGTGCCTCGCAGGCGCAAACTGCGGCGGCTGCGGCTTCCCCGGCTGTGACGGCTATGCCGCTGCGGTTGCAAAGGGCGAAGCTCCCGTTAACAAGTGCGTTGCGGCAGGCCCTGCCGCTGCCGAAAAGATTGCAGAGATCATGGGCGTTTCTGCGGGTGCTTCCGTCAGAAAGGTTGCATTTGTTCCCTGCTCCGGCACTGAAGGACACGCTGTAAAGCGTTTTAACTACAAGGGACCCAAAAACTGCCAGGCAGCTATGCTGTTCGGCGGCAAGAGCAACATGGATTGCCGTTTCGCCTGCATCGGCCTCGGCAACTGTGCCGACGCTTGCCAGTTTGGCGCAATGAGCATCGTTGACGGTGTCGCAAAGGTCGACCGTGAGAAGTGCGTCGGCTGCGGTGCCTGTGTCGATGCCTGCCCCAAGAAGATAGTCAGACTTGTTCCCTATGACCAGCATGTCGAAGTCGCCTGCTCCAGCCACGACAAGGGTGCTGCCGTCAACAAGATCTGCGAAGCAGGCTGCATCGGCTGCATGAAGTGCCAGCGTGAGTGCCCTGCGGACGCAATCGTCGTCACTGACAATCTTGCCAAGATAGATGTCTCTAAGTGCGTGCAGTGCGGTCACTGCTCCGATATCTGCCCCAGACACATCATCAAGGTCCAGAACTGATGTGAATTTGCTTGAAATACCTGAACGGGAAACCGTTCAGGTATTTTCAGTGCGCAAAAAAGTCACCGACTTTTTTGCGCACTGAAAATACGCCACATTTTTCGTGAAAAACGCTTTTCACGAAAAATCTCGCTCTGCTCGTCAAAAAGGCTGATAAATCAGCCGTTTTTGATGGCTGTATATCCAATTCGAGCGGGACCTTTCTCGCTGCGGCTCGGTCACGGTGCGGCTCTGACATGCCCCCGGCATGTCATTCACTTCCGCACCGACACTTCGTTACCCCTCGAGCTCCCCTGCTGATACATTGTTTTTACTTCATGCTTTAGCCTTAAGCAGGTTCTTTGACAGTCTCGAAATACCTGAACGGGAAACCGTTCAGGTATTTTTTTCTTTGCATACACTTTTAT
>JAEDIN010000041.1 GCA_016292445.1 Oscillospiraceae bacterium
CGCCCTTGTAAGGTCCGATAGCGGAGTTGAACTGTACACGGTAGCCGCGGTTGACATGGGGAACACCCCTGTCGTCAACCCAGGGAACACGGAACATGACAACGCGCTCGGGCTCTACGAAACGCTCGATAAGACCTGCCGCCTCCCATTCGGGATGTTTATCGACAACAAGCTGAAGACTCTCGAACACTTCACGGACCGCCTGCAAAAATTCGGGCTGGTCGGGGTCACGCTTTTCTACGGATGCGTAGACTCTTTTAAGATACTCATTTGTGATCATGGAACATCTCTCCTTGCTAATATTTATCATGGTGTATATTTGTGGGTTTGCTGTGGGGAACGGCGGATGCGCAGAAACAGCTCTTGCTGTCTATACCGAATACTATTTTAAATGTATTCGTCTGCCCTCGGCAGGGGAGTAGACAACGGGACTTCAACACGCATCGCACAATTGTATACAATATACATCGCAAATGCCAAAAAAACAAGAGAAATAGCAAAATAAAATATAAATGACGATAATTTGTGAATAATAGCTAGTTTATTTATACAAAATTCATCGAATATCCCAATAGCTTTTTTAAACAATCTTGTGTATGATAAAATAAATTGTATACAGTATACGTAATTAGGGCTACCGACACACGAAAAAGTCCAACGGAGTCCGACGGAAGGAAAGCACCCTTCACCATATCCCACAAAAGGAGAGATAAAATGCAGAAACGATTTTCGACCGAAAAACTGTTGACTGTAATATGTATAGCGTGGGGCTTATTCCACCTATATACGGCATTCTTCGGTGTTTTGACCGCAATGTGGCAAAGGAGTATACACCTGGGCTTTGCGATGGTAGTCTGCTTCCTTATGATGTTCCAGAAAACCGACAAAAAGCTGTTAAAGACGCTGTATATTGCAATGTGTCTTGCGGCAATTGGATTTGTGCTTTATTTTCTCCTCGATTTTAAGGGCATCGTCTCACGCTACGGCAGACCGAATGACATAGACCTGCTGTTCGGCGGAGCAATAATCATCCTGACGCTGATATTCACGGCGGAAAAAACGGGCAAGATACTCCCGGGTATAGCCATAGTGTTTATCCTATATGCGATATTCGGACAATCCCTTCCCGGTATACTCGGCCACAGGGGTTACAGCGTTACAAGAATAATCAACCAGATGTCCCTGAGCACGGAGGGCATCTTCGGTACATCTTTGGGTGTATCCGCGACATACATCTATATATTCATGCTGTTCGGGGCACTCCTGACGAAAACAAACATCGGACAGTTTTATATCGATTTTGCGCTTAAGGCGCTCGGTAAAAGCCCCGGCGGACCTGCAAAAGCGGCTATCGTATCCAGCTGCTTGTTCGGCTCGGTATCCGGCAGTGCGGTTGCAAATGTTGCCGGCACAGGCGTTGTTACCATTCCTCTGATGAAGGAAACCGGTTACAAGCCGGAGTTTGCCGGTGCGGTAGAAGCGGTTGCATCGACCGGCGGACAGATAGTGCCGCCCATGATGGGTGCTGCGGCGTTCATAATGGCGGAGATACTCGGTATACCCTACTATGAGATAGCCATAGGTGCAATAATTCCTGCGCTTATCTATTACGCATCCGTGTTTGCAATGGTTCACTTCAGAGCCAAGGCGAGGGGTCTCTCCGGCATGGATACAAACGGCCTTCCTCCAATCAAGCAAATGCTGAGGGAAAAGGGCATTATGGTGCTTCCGCTGCTGGTTCTCATAGTGCTCCTGATGGTGGTTCAGCTTACCGCAATGCGTGCATCCGTATACTCCGTAGTAGTAACAGCGATTATAGGCTTTGCTTTCGGCGGTGCAAGACTCAAGGAGTTTATTGCCGCATTCGTTGACGCTGCAAAATCCGCGCTTGTCGTCGTTGCATCGACGGCCTGCGCAGGCATAATCGTTTCTGTCATAAATCTCACCGGTCTTGGTCTTAAGTTCTCAAGCATGATGCTCGGCGTAGCGAACAACAGTATGTTCCTTGTCCTGGTTATGCTTATGCTGGCAAGTATGCTTCTCGGCATGGGTCTGCCTACCACTCCGGCATACCTTATTCTTGCGGTACTCGGCGCACCTACACTCATTACACTCGGCGTAGATCCCCTTGCGGCACATATGTTCGTGTTCTATTTCGGCGCGATCTCCATGATAACGCCTCCCGTAGCAATGGCGGTGTATGCCGCTTGCAGCATAGCCAAATCGAAATTCTGGCCAACAGCGGGCTTTGCCGTGCTGCTCGGACTGCCGGCTTTCATCGTGCCGTATATGTTCGTGTATGAACCGGCGATGCTCTTCCACGGCTCGAACTTGCTTGCGATTATCGCACTTGTGACAGGTGTTCTCGGCGCAATATTCTATGCTGCCGGTATCAACGGCTACTTTGTTAAGAGGACCAAGCTCATACCCAGCATTATTCTTGTTGCCGCGGGCATAATGATGATAACACCGCAGATATGGCTGAGTGTAGCAGGCGTTGTCATTGCGGGCATAGTTTTCATCATTCAGAAAATCGAGACCAAAAAAGACACCGTTCGATTAAGCTGAATCCTTGTGCTTTACTCCAATCGTCCGATTGGAGAATAAAATAAAAAAATAAAAAGGAGAAAACCATGAAGAAATTCAAAAAATTGTGCTGCATACTTCTGGCTGTTGCCCTTCTGTGCGTAGGCCTTGTAGGTTGCGGCGGACAGGACGACCAGAAGATCACCAACCTCTCGATAGGCGGCGCCGGCACCTCCGGTACCTTCTACATCCTCGGTGCGGCATATGCTGACCTTCTCACCAAGCAGCTCGGCATCAACACTGTCTGCGAAGTCACGGCAGGCTCTGTCGAGAATGTTACCCTCATGGCTGACGGCCAGGTTGAAATGGGCGTTGTTCAGCTCGATGTTACCCTCGACGCTCTCAACGGCACCGGCGCATTCACCTCTCCTGTTCCCCTTAAGGTGCTTGCACCTATGTACCCCAATGTTGTTCAGATCGTAACCCTCAAGGACTCCGATATCAACACCTTTGAAGACCTCAGAGGCAAGAAGGTCTCCGTCGGCTCTCCCGGCAGCGGCATTCTCTCCACCAATGAGATCATCTTCGAGACCCTCGGCATGGACATCGAGAAGGATATCCAGCCCCAGTACCTCTCCTTTGCAGAGACCACCGAAGCATTCCGCAACGGCGCAGTTGACGCTGTCATCGTAAATACCGCCGCACCTGCAGGCTTCCTCACCGACCTTGAAACCACCAACGAGATCAAGTTCGTCAACCTCAGCGACGAAGAGATAGCAAAGTTCACCGAAGGCTTCCCGTTCTATGTTGACGCTGTCATTCCCGGCGGCACCTACAACAGCATTAAGGAGGACTACAAGACCTTCGCAGTTTGGGTCGCACTCATGACCACCGAGGATCTGCCCGAGGAAACGGCATACGATATCTGCAAGACACTGTTTGAGGGCTACGACTCTCTGCAGAATGTACACGCAGTTGCTTCCTACATGACTCCCGATAATGCAAATGCTATTCAGGGCGTTGATTATCACCCCGGCGCACTGAAATATCTTCAGGAGCAGAATGTTAAAATCGGATGACTTTAGTCACCGTACAGTAATCACTTAAAAGAGGTAAATCAAATGAAAAAAATCAGAGTTGGTATGCTCGGCTGCGGATCCATGGGCAAGTATGTCATAGATGCATTCGAGGCAGGAAAGGTCCCCAATGCAGAGATTGCAGTCGTCTGCGTCCGCACGATGCAGTCCAAGGGCGTTGACAGAGTTCACGAGGCAGGCATCCCCCTCATCACAGACCCCGCTCAGCTTCTCGACTATGACCTCGATGTCGTTGCCGAGTGCGCATCTCAGGATTCCGTCATTGCCAACGGCGAGCGTCTGCTCAGAGCGGGCATATCCTTCATCCCCATGAGCCTCGGCGCACTTGTTGACGCCGAGCTTCTGGAGAGCTTTAAGAAGGCGGCAGAGGAAAGCGGCAGCAAGCTCATCGTTCCCTCCGGCGGCATCGGCGCACTGGACGCATTCCAGGGCGCGATGATACCCGGCATTGAGTCTGTTCATATGACCACGAGAAAGCCCCCCAGAGCATGGAAGAAGATCCCCTATGTCGAAAAGATGAATCTTGATCTGGATAACATGACCGAGCCTGTTCTGATATTCGACGGCCCTGCAAGGGATTGCGTCAAAGAGCTTCCGCAGAATATCAATATAGCAGCAGCTCTGAGTCTTGCTACACTCGGCTTTGACAAGACCCACATCACGATCTATGCAGATCCGAACATGATCTACAACACACATACCATCGAGACCAAGGGTCAGACCGGCAAGATCACCATTACATTTGAGAACGAACCCGTTCCCGAGAATCCCAAGACCGCATATCAGGCCTGTGCAAGTCTGGTTGCGACTATCAAGCGCTTCTCCGAGTCCTTCAGAGTAGGCACATAATAAACGGGTACTAAAACACAAGGGCAGGAGCATTGTGTGCTCCTGCCCGTATCACAGCAGAATATTTAGGAGATAAATATGAGTTTACCAGTAAAGCTATCCGATATAGAGGCGGCAAGCGAAAGACTGCACCCCTATGTTAAGCACACGCCCTTACTCAGAAGCGAGGCACTTGACGAGGTCCTCGGCTGCGAGGTGTATTTCAAGCCCGAGTGCCTTCAGCTCACAGGCTCATTTAAAATCAGGGGAGCGTCGAATAAGATCCTCACCATGACCGATGAGGAAAAGGAAAAGGGCATAATTGCCTCATCCTCCGGCAACCACGCTCTCGGTGTGGCATATGCGGCGAAGATGCTCGGCATAAAGGCGACGCTCGTGCTGCCCACCAACGCACCACAGGTCAAGGTCGATAACGCTAAAAAACTCGGTGCAGAGGTCATTCAGCACGGCTTCGGCTCGATAGAGCGCTATAAGAAGCTGTATGAGATAGTCGATGAAAAGCACTACTCGGTAGTCCATTCCTTTAACGACCCCATGCTCATTGCCGGTCAGGGTACTGTCGGCTACGAGATAATGCAGGATCTTAAGGATGTCGATACCGTTGTTGTGCCTCTCGGCGGCGGCGGTGTTCTTGCCGGCGTTGCAACGGCTGTCAAGTCCATAAATCCAAAGTGCCGTGTTATCGGCGCAGAACCCGAGCGTATCCCCCGCTATTCCGAAAGCCGGAAGCAGGGCAAGCCCGTAACCGTCGAGCTTAAGGACACTCTGGCCGACGGCCTCATGATAACCACTACCGGCACCAACACCTATCCTCTCATCGAAGAATATGTTGACGAGATAGTTCCCGTGCCCGAATACGCAATTGCCAAGGCACTTAATTACATCGTCTACAAGGCAAAGGTCGTTGTCGAGCCGTCTGCGGCGATCGGCGTTGCGGCTCTCATCAGCGGCGGCTTCAAGGTCAAGCCCGGCGAAAAGGTCTGCTTCGTGCTCACCGGCGGCAACATCGACCCCAAAAAACTTATTGATTTGACAGAGTGCTGAAAATCTTTCGTTCAACACCCCTTTGAAAAAGCGAGCTCCTGCACCTTATGATGCAGGAGCTCGTTTTTAATTAAGAATCATGCCTCCTCGGGCTTTTCGGTCAGGCAAACCCCGACGGCGGTGAACACCGCGGCGGCAAATGCAAGCGAATGCACCGAGCCGAACACGATCGAGGCTATGAGGCTGACCGCGCCGAAGGCGGTTGCCGCTGTTGCGAACTTTGTTGCGGGCTTCAGCTTGTTCTTTTTTAGCTTCAACAGAGCAATTACGGCGGCGACTATCGCAAGCAGACGAGTAATATTGGTGACAGAATATGAGATGCTGGCTTTCAGGTATTCGCCGTGCAGCTTATCCTCGTGCTCCTGCGCCGCGGAAAGTATGGCTGCGTTGTCATCCTCTGCCGTGCCGTAGCCCTCGTCGATGAGAGTGTCGCGGCTTCTTTGTGCCTTTTCGGATGTGTCCTCATATGCCTTGAGTTTCTCGCTTCTGGCGTCAAGATCTGCCTTGGTCTTTTCAAGCTCGGTGCGCTTATCGCTTATCGCCTTCTGCTGCTCATTGAGTTTGCCCTGACCGCCGCTTATCTCCTTTTCAAGCTCGCTTATCTGCTTTTCGCCGGCGGCAAGCTGAGACTTTGCGTTATTAAGCTCGGATTCACCCTTCTCAAGCTGATTTTTTGCGTCCTTGAGCTGCTCCTTTGCCTTTGCTGCCTGATCGAGCTGCTTTTTGGCGGTGTCAAGCTGCTTCTTTGCACTGTCAAGCCGGGATTTCATCTCGGCAAGCGAATCATCGGTGATTCGCTGACCGGCCGATACACTTACCATTGCAAGAGCAACGCGGTGCGGCACACCCTTAGCCTCGAGATCGGAGATAGCCTTTGTGAGCTTGTTGTATGCGGCAAGGCTTTCGTCGTATTGAGCCTTAGCCTTGTCGTACTGAGCCTTTGCCTTGTCATAATTCTTTAGCTGCTCCGAGCCCTCGTTGTAAGCGTCCCAGCCTGCGTCAAGCTGCGCTTTGCCCTCGTTGTAGGCGGTTTTGCCGGAGCTTACGGCGTCCTTGCCGACATTGTACTGCGCAAGCTTCTGGTTATAGTTCATGACATCCTCGTCGAACTTAGCCTCCGTCTTTTCGAGCTCGGCGACGGCTTTGTCATAGGCAGCCTTATCCTCGTCATACGACTTTTTCTCCTTATCGTACTCGGCTTTGCCGTCGGTAAGCTTCTTGTCGTTTTCCGACAAGCTGTCCAGCACAGACTTAAAATCCGTATATTCGCTCTGGAGCTGCTTGACCTCGAGCTTATCGACGGATTTGTTCATGATGCCTGTCATGAATGCAAGTATCAGCAGTATAACGGCAGCGACGATAGATATTGTTCTCAATTGTTCTTTTCCGAGCATTTTTTCACCTCTGCGATACACAGATTAAACAGTAGGTTGATTATATTACAAAACGACACTGAACTCAATAATTTTTTGTAAAGAAATAAATATATAACTTGCCTGTGGAATTTTCCCGATGTGTATGGTACAATATAATATCAAAAAACTTTAAGGAAGTATTTGTACATGGATGCAAATGTTTTAAGAGGATATGCCGAGCTTATCGTGCGTGTCGGCGTCAATGTCCGTCAGGGGCAGGATGTCGTTGTATGCGCCGAGCTTGACCAGCCGGAGTTTGTCGAGCTTATTGTCGAGGAATGCTACAAGGCGGGTGCCGCAGAAGTGCGCGTGGAGTGGACGCACCAGCCGCTGCGGCTCAAGCATGTGAAGTATCAGACACTCGAAAGACTCGGCGAAATCAAAGAATGGGAAAGGCAGAAACTCCTACATCGCGCAGAAACGCTGCCTGCGATGATATATCTCGAGTCGGAGGACCCCAACGGGCTTGACGGCATGGATCAGGAAAAGTGGGGCAAGTCGGTGCAGATGCGCTGGAAGGTCATAAAGCCCATCCGCGATTCGATGGAGAACAAGTATCAGTGGTGCATCGCCGCCGTGCCCGGCAAGGCATGGGCAAGGCGCGTTTTTCCCGGACTGCCTGACGACGAGGCAATGGAAAAGCTCTGGCAGGCGATACTCTACACCTCCCGCGCCGAGGGTGACGGCATTGCCGCGTGGCGCGAGCATAACGCCAACCTCAAGCGCCGCTGCGAGTATCTAAACGCACTCGGCCTGCGTTCGCTGCATTACAGCTCCTCAAACGGCACGGACTTCACCGTGGGGCTCATTCCCGAGGCGCAGTTTATGGCAGGCGCGGAGAAGACACTGGGCACGGGTGTAGAGTTTAACCCCAACATCCCCAGTGAGGAGGTTTTCACAAGCCCCATGAAGGGCAAGGCCGAGGGCATTGTGTATTCCACAAGACCGCTTTCCTACCGCGGAGTAATGATTGAGAATTTCTCCATACGCTTCGAAAACGGCAGGGTCACCGAGGTTCACGCCGAGAAAAACGAGGATGCGCTCAAAACCATGGTCGCCATGGACGAGGGAGCGTCGATGCTCGGCGAATGTGCGCTTGTGCCGTATGACAGTCCCATTCGCAACAGCGGCATAATGTTTTATAATACCCTGTTTGACGAAAATGCCGCCTGCCACCTTGCGCTGGGCGACGGTTTTGCAAACTGCATAAGAGATTACGATAAATACACCCTCGAGCAGTGCCGTGATATGGGCATAAACATGTCGATGATCCACGAGGACTTCATGATAGGCTCGCAGGATCTTGACATTGTGGGCATATGCGAAAACGGCGAAGAGATACCTATTTTTGAAAAAGGGAATTGGGCTTTTTAAGATGGAAAGAGATAAACTGAGATACAGCGTAAGCAGAACGAATATATTTGTAAAGCTCTCGGCGATACTCATGGCGATGTCGGCGTTTTTCCGGCTGATAGGCTACTGGGGCTTCTGGGCGAACAAGGACACGGCTTTTATCTACACGCAGATATCACTGCCGGTGCTGTGCAATGTGCTGTTTATCATCATAGTGCTGTACATGGGAAAGCGTCTGTTTTCGCTGACCTTTATCCCCGTGCTGTTGGGTGTGGTGTTCTTTATCATAAAGGCACTGGGCTTCGACAGCATTATACATACGATACTTTGCATATTGCTATACCTTCTCGTGGCGATGCTTTACACCGGAACGGTGTTCGGCGTTATACGCACTAAATGGCTGCTCGTGCCCCTGTTCGGTCTGCCGTTTTTGTACCACATTCTCGTCGAGGACAGGAACACCTTACTGGCAAACGAAAACGCAATGAGCCTTGCCGAATGGCTGCCCGAGATATCGGTGCTGTGCATCATGCTGGCACTGCTGTTTATCACCTTTGCAATGAAAAAGCGCGATTTTTCAAAGCCTGCCGTCGAGCCGGATGAGCAGGAGATAATTGATATTCTGATGCAGAACGAAGAGCCTGCCGAAAACGGGGAAACGGAGGAAAAGCATGAGCAAGCTGACGGAAAAAATCAATGAGTTGGCTTCAACCGAGGGAAAGACTGTTATTGTCAATCGCAGTGATATAGAAGACGAGCTTCGCCGAGCTTCCGAGGAGCGCACAGTCGTTGACGAAAAGCCCGCCGTTGACAGCAGGCTCGACCCCGAGCTGGAGGCAATTTTGCGTGAGACCGAGGGCTATGCCTTTGAGCCGGAAATTGAGGAGGAGTCCGTGAGGAAGCCGAAGCGCAGCCCGTCGGAGAATGCTCGCAGAGTCATCGAGGAAAAGGCGGATGAGCGCAAGACGCGCGGCAAAAAGCGCGTGATAATAATCTGCGGCATTGTCGTCGCGGTGCTTGCACTGATGCTCGTCGGCACACTGCTGCTCAAAAATTCGGCGCAGAACAGGGAGTACGAGCAGGCCTATAAGCAGGCACAGCTTTTGTACTATGACGGAAAATATGACGAGGCACTCGAGCAGCTTCGCAACGCCATGGCAATTGATAAGACCGATGACTGCCTGCTGCTTATGAGCCAGTGCTACGAGGCAAAGTGCGACTATGTAAACGCCATAGCGATACTCGAAAGCTCAGGCTCCGGAAGCGATGTCATCAAAAAGCGCATCGAGTTTCTGGAGGAAGCAAAGGAGAGATACGAAAGCGGTCAAGTCGTACTCCTCTGCGGCGAGCAGTACGATATCAAGACCACGGTGCTCGATCTGTCGGGCAAGGACATTCGCAGCGGCAGACTAAGCGATATCGGCAGGCTCACCGAGCTCACGAGCCTGAAGCTTGCGGATAACGAGATAACAGAACTCGAATTTCTCACACCGCTTGAAAAGCTTGTTTCGCTTGATTTGAGCAACAATCAGATAACCGACATAACACCGCTTGCACAGCTCAAAAAGCTGCGCACCCTGCACCTTGACAATAACGATATCAAGGATTTCAGTCCCCTGTACGACCTGAGCGAGCTTACCATGCTTACCATCGGCGGCATCGAGGTCAGCCAGAGCCAGATCAAGGAACTGAAAACAAGACTGCCCGGCTGCCTTATATATAACGACGAGGCAAACACCGATATTGTCGAGGTACACCTCGGCGGCAAGACCTTCAAGAGCGATGTGACAAAGCTCGACCTTTCCGATTGCAGCATTACCGACCTTTCCGCCCTGTCTGTGTGCACGAGCCTTGAGGAGCTTCGCCTGAGCGGCAACTACATAAGGGACATAAGCCCCCTGCTCGATATTCCCAAGCTGCGGGTGCTTGATCTTTCGAACAACATGATAAGCGACATAAGACCGCTCATGAGCATGACGACCCTTGAGCACCTTAACCTTGCCGGAAACAAAATAAGCTCAATCACCGCACTGTCGCAGCTCAAGCAGCTAAAAGAGCTTGTGCTAAACGGCAACGATATTGACGGCACGCAGAACCTTGCAAAGCTGAGCGCACTGAAGATTCTCGGCCTTAAGAAAACGGGCATATCGGACGCAGACCTTGAAAAACTGTATAATCTCAAAAATCTCACCGTCCTGGCGCTCGAAAATAACCCTGACATTACGGAAAGCGGCGTAAATCAGCTTAAAAAGAAGCTCCC
>JAEDIN010000042.1 GCA_016292445.1 Oscillospiraceae bacterium
TACGGCAGATAAAGGTCAACCGTACTGCAAAGGAATATATATCGGACAATGATTTCAAAAAGCTGACAGGCTCTCTTGACCGTTCGTATTATTCAGAGCACAGGGATTATGCAATGATAATGCTGATGATGGACAGCGGCATGAGGTTATTCTTTTTCTCATTTTTTCCCTCCTGTTTATTCTTGGAATAAAAAGTGTCTCAAAAAAATGTTTCCGGAAGCGGTTTTGGGGACAACTTTTTTCAAAAATTGCCGCGAATTGACTTTGGGCAGCGTTTGGTATATTCTAACCGTATGCTATTCCGAAGGGAGCTGCCGACCGGAAATGGAAGAAAAATACTATTCATACAGATATAATGCGTGGTTTGGCTCGATCGTTTCACAGGCAAAGATACTGTGCGAACACAAGGGGCTGTTTCCGACTCTGTATTACGATTTTATGTACCGGGACGACAAGCGCACGGCGATTGCTCTTGAGGACTGCCCCGAGGGGTACGGCTCCTGCATTGAGGATGCCGTGCGGCTTGTAAAGGCTCTCGGCAGGGCGAGGCTCATTCCTGCTTACCGGCCGACCGCGGAGGGCTATGCTTTGAACTTTTCCGAGGGCAAATTCCTCGTAAACGGAGCAGAGTACAGTGAGACAGACTTCGTCGATTTTTTCAAAAAGCTTGGGCGCGAATATGTGCTTACGGAGTATTTTGCACCCTGCGCTCAGGGCGTCAAAAATGTGCTCATACTCAGCCGTTCGGAGCCTGGCGGTATCGTCTGCGAGCCCTGCGGCGCGTTTGTTTCCTTTGACGGCGGTTTTGAGCCGCTCGACCCTGCCGACTGCACAGAGCTGCTGTCGGCGGCAAAACGCATTGCCGGCTACCTTGCTTTTTTTGAATTTTTGCAGTTCAAATTCGTCCCCTGCGGCGATGGGTATAAGCTCATAGATGTTTCCACACGCCTAAGCTTGCCCGAGGGCTATGAAGCGGACGAAAGACTTGCACGGTTTATTGCCGATTGGGATAATGCGCACGAAAACCCCGAGCCCGAGCACACCGAAATCGAGCGCAGTGAGCGGGAGTTTAACGAAAAGTGGTCGAAGACAGCAGCAACCGAGCACCGCAGCGGCATGAGACCCTACATGGCGAGTATGTGGGACGAGGAGCTTGCGGCCGACATGGCGGATAAGAGCGTTTCCGATACCGAAAGACAGTGGGCATATGAGCGCGGCTTCTTCGGCTACCGCGTAAAGGAGCTGGGGCTGAACGAGGAAAACTACACACGCTATATTCCCGATTACGATTATTTCTGGGTCAACAGGATAAACCCCGAGTACCAGCTGTGGATATCCGACAAGCTTGCAAGTCGCTTTGCGCTCGGCAGCTTCAAGAGCGTTCTGCCGGAGTATTACTATGCCGTTGCGAAGATAAACGGCAAAAGTCGAATACTGCCGATGCCTGAGCTGCCCGCAGGCTATGAGCTGAGCTATGACTCGATCTTTGCGCTGCTCCGCGAAAAGGGACTTTTGGCGATAAAAAAGACCTACGGCTCACACGGTCAGGGCTTCAACAAGCTGGAATACCGTGACGGCAAATACATCCTCAACGGCGAGAGCATGAGCCCCGACAGCATAGTTTCGGAGCTGTTTTCCGCCGAGGGCGTGAACCTTGTCACGGAGTATGTAATAATGCACGAGTGGTTCAGAGCGTTCTATCCCGAGGCGCTGAACACGGTACGTGTAAACTGCTTCCGACGCACGGAAAGCGAGCCGGAGATAGGCGCGTGCTTTATGAAGCTCGGCCATTCCAAAGGCGGCTTTACCGACAATATAAACACCGCTGAGGGCGGTATAATCATAAGCCTTGATAAGACCGACGGCAGGATTATCGAGCCGGAGTTCAAAAGCGGCGATCACTACACCGCCTGCCCTGTGCACCCGGACACGGGAACGGTCATCGAGGGCAATGTGCCGCACTGGGACATGATACTTGACGGTGTCAAGGCGGTGTGCAGGAGCTTGCCGCAGCTTCAGTATTTCGGCTTCGATGTCGCGGTCACACCGACGGGCTACAAGATCATCGAGGTAAATGTGTTCCCCGATTACACCAAGTATCTGTTCATGGACGGGAAAACGCAGGAATTTCTCGCTGAAAAGGTTCGGCAGAAGTTCCGGCATTACCGCATCGACCTGCCCGAGCGCTATCGCAGCGCGCAAGACGGCGAGCAATCGCAGCATAGGTTCAAGTTCAGTATCGTCATTCCGAACGAATCCGCCGCCGAGGGCTTCATAGGTCAAACCATGGGCTTCAAGGAAAATGTTCAGCTTATCCTGACAGGCGGCAATGCTGCGGAGCTCTGCGCGCTTTATCCGAATAACATCGTCACCGCGCAGGACAATAACGCCGCGCTCAGTGTCGCCGAGGGCAAATACATTGCCTTTACCGACACCGGTGATGTCTGGCCGTCAGATGCGCTTATACGGGTCTGGGATTTCTTCGAGGCCAATGGCGACAAAACGGATGTCGTTGCCTGCCGCCAGAAATGGACAGGCGACAGAACCGGCTGGATAAAGCTCGACTACAAGTTTTCAAAAGGCAGCGGAGTGCTCGACATTGCACAATGCCCCGACTGCATTCAGACGAGCCTGTGCTCGGTGTTCATGAGGACGGATGCTGCCAAAAAGCAGAGCTTCAACGCATCATTGCCGGTACTCGGCGGCAGCCTGTTTATAAATGAGCTCATCCTGCAAAAGGGCACACTCGGTCTGCTGCGCGAGGTATCCTGCACAAGACACTTTGCAAATGCTCCCGAGCACGAGGCCGATGACACAAAGCTTATCGAGGCATACTGCGAGCACCTGTTCGGCCTGTCCGAGCGGCTCCGCGGCAAGGTTTTGCCATACATACAATATCTCGTCATGGACGAGCTTCGGGTGCTTGCAGTGTCGGACAAGGCACAGCTTTGCGACACGCTCATCGCCATGCTGCACCGCGTTGAGCCCTCCGTCATTGCAACGCTCAAAAACTGCTCCCTCGGCACAAAGGGCGCGCTTCTTAGAATGCGTGACGGGAAACGCTTTGCCGAGAGTCTGCGCATAGACGGCGAGGAGGTTTTCGCCGACTCTTACAGCATCGGAAAGCTCAATGCCGCCTCCGCGCTGACCCTTCTCTCGGCAGATACCGGCAGCCGGTACATCATCAAGGGCAGGGTGCTTTTGCCGGGCTTTATGATCCGACCGGAGATATATCTTGCCGACGCCGAAAGCGGCAGGCAGCTTGCTTGCGTTGAGCTTACGGCGATACCCGAGGACAAATACCGCTGCCTTGACGGCGGATACAGCTACATTTCTTATGAGTTTGCGCTTGCCGTCAGGGAAAGCCGTCTGAGCAGGCAAAATCGCTTCATGCTGAAAACGGATACCAAACCCGTGAAGCTGAGCGTAAATCTCTTAAAGAACAGCAGCCTTGTCGGTATGCGCCGTGACGGAGAGCTGTGTGTAAAGAAACGCAGTATGGCGGATAAACTCAAGGCGAAATTCAAATAAGCATTCGCCCCCGTGTTTTTTACGAACACGGGGGCTTGAACAGTTTTTGCCTCGAAATATTGTCTAACCTTTTGGGGTCACATCACGCACTGCTGTTATTGTCGTTTTCTTCAGATAGACGGTTTATGCCTCGGCGATGAATTCGGCGATGCCGCTCAAATCGTCCTCGGTGACGAGGTCGCCGCCGTTTAGCATAAGCTCCAGCATCTCATCGGCCTCGGGGTTTTTGCCCTTGTCGTTCTCGGCACCTTTTTTCGCCGCCTTCTGCACAACACCCATCATCATCTTATACATACCGCTGAGCTTCCCGACCTCAAGACCGCCGCGCAGAGCGAACACCGGCAGAGCCTCGGGGAAGGAATTTGCCTTGCGGATATATTCGATCTGACCGTCGCTTGCCGACATACCGACGCCGCAAACGGCCTTGACATCAAAGCTCTTTGCCGCCTTCTTAAAGCCTTTGACATTGCCGCCCATCAGCCAGCCGAGATAGACGATCTGCGCGCCCTTTTCGAGCTTGCTTCCGGCCGCCTTGAGTTCAAAAACGGGCAGACCGGTTTTGCCTGCCAGCATTTCGGCGTAGCGTTTTGTGTGTCCTGCGTTTGAGGTATAAACTATTGCGCTTATCATTGTGTTCCCTTCCTATCGCTTGAGCGTTTTGAGATATTCTTTCTGCTCATCGGTTATCCGATAGCTTTCTCTTGCTTTCTGAATGGTCTTGTTATGCACCCAAGGGCTTAGCCTGCCCTGCCCGATGTAGGGTACGGTCGCCTCCCACTGCTTTGCAAGCGCGGTTGCGTAATACCATGCCGCCATCATGTTGATGTAGTATTCCTCGCTCTCAACCGCTGCCGGAAGCTCGAGATACTCGGGCAGAAAATCCTCGTCGAGGAAATATGCCATGAGTATACCCATGCCGAAGCGGCAGGCGTAGACTTCTTCGGAGGCTATCCAGGCCTTGACCTTTTCGATAAGCCCGTCCTTGCGCTCTTTAAATACCGCCGGACGCAGAGTATCGCACACCGCCCAGTTGTCAACATAGGGCAGAAACTTTTCGAGCGCAGCGAGCACCTCGTCATAGCCTTTCATGTTCGAGATAAAAATACCGTGCAGAATATTCTCATCATAATATTTGTGCGGCAGCGTGCGCAGAAACTCCTCCGCCTCGGCGGTGCCCCGCAGAGCCTTTTCGATTTTCCGCAGCTCCGGCACGCGAACTCCCAAAAATTTTTCCTTGGCTATGCCGGGAGTCAGCTTTGCCTGAAACGCGGCGTTTTTCGTATCACGCGCCGCAAGCAATCTATCCCTTACCGTCATTGTAGCACTTCCCTACATATCAATTATCTCAATTTTGTAAATATTCTCGAAAATCACCTTTTCACCGTCGAGCCTGAGGTACTTAAACGGCAGGCTGAGCTCCGTTACACGACCCTCGCCGACAACATCGTGAAAGGCACGGTAATATTCAAGGCGCACCCTCATGCCACGCGTAAGTGCGGAGAGCACGCGCGAATTTTGCTCGATCGCCTCGTCTGAAATGTCGTGCTTTTCCACGCGCAGGTGACGCTCCTCGCGGTCACGCAAGGCCTCGCTGAGACCCTTCATCGCGTCAAACGCCATAAACTGTTTAGCTCTTTCCTGTCTCGTCATAGCCTGCTCTGTGACCTCCTATCATTCCGTTGCGCTCACGCTGTGTAGCCCCGGGCAGAAAATTCGTGCCGCGCAGCACTGCGTTTTTGCCGTATTTATCGGTGATTGCGAGCACCGCCTTTTCTCTTGCTTTTTCACTCTCGACCGCCTCCCAATCCGTGAAAAAATCGTAGCCCTCGCAGCCCTCATCGCACACATCGCCGAAGCTTATCGACAGTTTTCGTATAGGAGTGTCACGGTCGGCAATGCGGTCAAACAGCTCCAGCGCGCGGGGGCTTATGAGCGAGTTGACCGCCGTTGCGCTCATGAGCCTGACCTGCGCGTGCGATGTCGGCAGCGTATCCCTGCTGTAACCGACGCCCAGCCAAAAGCTTTTGCAGATGACCTTGCGGTGCATCATATCCTGGCAGCCGTGCAGGACCATCTCGCTGAGCACCGTCCTCGCTTCGTCAAAGCCGTAATCGCGCGGCAATATCTGCGAGAACGACACCGAGCGGCTTTTCGAGCGGTAGTTTTTTATATCCTCCATCAGACAGCTTTCGCGCCCCCATGCGTGGTCGATGAGAAGCTCCGCGTCCTTGCCGAACGCCTTGTAGATAAGCTCCTGCGGACACTCGGCAAGACTGCGCATCGTGGTGATGCCGTAACGCTCGAGCCTGCGTGCCGTGCCGCCTGCTATCTGCCAGAAATCCGTTATCGGTCTGTGGTCCCAGAGCGTTTTTTTGAAAAGCTCCTCGTCAAGATAGCCCATGTGGGCCTTGGAGTGCTTTGCGGTGATGTCAAGGGCAATTTTCGCAAGAAAAAGATTCGTGCCGATACCGGCGGTGGAGGGGATGTGCAAGGTCTCGGCAATCTCGTCCATCAGCTTCTTTGCAAGCGTCCTGCCGTCCGTGCGGTAGGCGCGCAGATAGTCGGTCGCGTCGATAAAAGCCTCGTCGATGGAGTAGACATGGATATCCTCCGGAGCAAAATATTTAAGATAAATTGCGTAAATGTCGGCAGCGTATTCGATGTAAAGCTGCATACGCGGCGGTGCGATCTCGTATTCGATCGTTTTCGGTATTTCGTAAATCCTGCATCGGTTGCGCACTCCCTGCGCCTTGAGCTTCGGCGATATCGCAAGGCATATCGTGCCGCTGCCACGGGTCAGATCCGCCACGACAAGGTTCGTTTCAAAGGGGTTTAAGCCCCTCTCGGCGCACTCGACGGAGGCATAAAAGCATTTCATATCGATGCAGAAATAGGTTCTTTGCTTCTGCATGGCGACACCTCAGTGCAGGTCCTTGAGCACCTTGACCGCCACGCCCTGTATGATGCAGCTATCGACGATAATATCATCATAGTTCGGATTTTCCGGGTGCAGATACACGCAGTCGGACTGCGGTCTGAAGCGCTTGAGCGTTGCTTCATCGTCAACGAGCGCAACTACTATCTGATTATACATCGCTGCCGCCTGCCTGCGCACAACGACAAGGTCGCCGTCGTCTATGCCGGCATTTATCATCGAGTCGCCCTTGGCACGCAGAATAAAAAATTCGCCGTGACCGAAAAGAGCGGTAGGCAGCTTGACATATTCCTCGATATTCTCCTCGGCGAGCTTCGGAATACCGCAGGAGACCGCGCCCAAAACCGGTGCACGGAAATAGCCGGAAGCGTCGCTTTGCATCTGCCTTGTGGCAACGCTGCGGCAGCCGTCCATGAAAAGCATATCGCGCTGCTTCATGCAGTTGAGATACTTAGACACCGTGGACTTTGACAGCCCCACACCGGCGGCTATCTCCCTGACCGAGGGGGACACGCCGTTTGCGTCGGCATATTCATTGATATAATCCTCAAGCAGCTTGAAGTTTTCCTCGTTCAGATAACGCATTGCGGCAGCTCCTTTCTATCACGGACTAATGTCCACGATAGAATTTTACCACCTGCGAACGGCAGAGTCAAGCGGAAATTTAGAAATCAAGCTCGATTATATATTCCATTGCGTAGGCGGTTCGACACATCAAAAACGCCTGATTTTTCAGGATTTTTGGCGAGCAAAGCGAGATTTTTGTAAAAAACGGGTGTTCGCAAAAAATGTGGCGTTTTTTGAAGCTTGCAAAAAAGTCATCGACTTTCTTACACGCTGAAACAGGCAGCGTCATTGACGCTGCCTGTTTATCGTTTTATGCCTTATTCACAACGGAGCTTTCTTATTTCGATTTTCCTCTGTCTTTCGGCGATGAACTCCGGAAGCACCTTCTTGCGTGTTTCGTACGCTATACTGTCAACATTCGTGCGCTTTTTGAGGTGGATGGCGTCGAATTTGCACCTTGTGGTGCAGACACCGCAGCCGAGGCACTTGTTGGGGTCAATGACCGATGCACCGCAGCCGAGGCAGCGTGCGGTCTCCTTCTTGAGCTGCTCCTCGGTGAAGGTCCGGCGATTATCCTTGAACTCGGCGACATCTATCCTGTCGGGGTTCTGTCTGGGAGTACTGTCGTAGTCAGCCTTGATTTCGTCAAGATCGAGATTGTTCTTGTCAAGCGACTTGTACTCAAGACGGTCTCTGCCGATTGTGAGGCTCTGACCATCCTGTACGAAGCGGTGGATGGAGATTGCGCCCTGCTTACCGGCGGCAATCGCGTCAATGGCAAACTTGGGTCCCGTGTAGATATCGCCGCCGACAAAAATGTCGGGCTGTGCGGTCTGATAGGTCACTCCGTCTGCTTCGGCATAGCCCTTGGCATTGGTCTTAAGCTCGCCGATATCGAGTGCGCCCCAATCGGCGGTCTGACCGATGGCGGCGATGACGGTGCTGCACTTGACAGTGCCTGCGTCGCACACAAGCTCGGATACCTTGCCCTTGACCGCCTTTATCTCAACGGGCTTATGCTCGAATACGAACTTGACGCCCTCTTCCTTTGCCTCTGCGACCTCGGCGGGATCTGCGGGCATATTCTCTTCTTTTCTGCGGTAGACGACGGTGGTGTCCGCGCCCAGACGGACTGCGGTGCGTGCAACATCCATTGCGACATTGCCGCCGCCGATGACGACGACCTTTTTGCCGAGCTTGAGCTTTCCGCCCTCATTGACCATACGCAGGAAGTCTATGCCGCCGTAAACGCCGTCGGTATCCTCGCCGGGAATGCCGAGCTTAGCGGATTTCTGTGCGCCGATGCCGAGGTAGAATGCCTCATAGCCCTCTCCGCGGAGCTGTTCGAGTGTAATGTCCTTGCCTATCTCAACGCCGCACTTAAACTCGACGCCCAGCTCCTTAAGAACCTCGATCTCGGCGTCGAGAACTTCTCTTTCGAGTCTGAACGCCGGTATGCCGTAGCGGAGCATACCGCCGGGCTGTGCGTTCTTGTCAAACACCGTGACCTTGTAGTCGTCACAGGCAAGGAAGTATGCGCAGGAAAGACCTGCAGGGCCTGCGCCGATGACGGCGATCTTCTTGTCGAAGTGGTGCAGCTTCTTGGGAACAAAGCGCGTTGCGCGGTCGAGCTCCTTGTCGGCGATAAACTTCTTGACCTCATCGATGGCAACGGCGTTGTCAATGCTGCCGCGGGTACATTCGTCCTCACAGCGGCGGTTGCAGATGCGGCCGCAGACTGCAGGGAAGGGATTTTCTTTCTTGATAAGCTCGAGAGCGTCGAGATACTTGCCCTGAGCCGCCAGCTTTATGTAGCCCTGAACGGCGATATGTGCCGGACAGGCGGTTTTACAGGGGGCGGTGCCGGAATCGGCGACATGCTTGCGACCGGAGCGGTAGCCGGGATTCCATCTTTCCTCGGGCCAATCGAGGTCGTCGGGCAGCTCCTGCTGCTTGTAGACGGTAGGCTCCTTGGTGCAGAGCTTCTGACCCATCTGAATGGCGTTGTTTGCACACTTATCGACGCACTGACCGCAGGCAACGCACTTTTCCTTGTCTATCTCGGCGACATAGTTACTCTGTGTGAATGCCGGAGTGTTAAAGTACTGTGTCACGCCGAGAGCAAGGCAGCTTTCGGGCTGGCAGTTGCAGATTGCAAAGGTGTTGCCGTCCTCGAGCGTGGTTATCTGATGCACACAGCCGATCTCCTCGACATGGCGCATCATCTCATAGGCCTCTTCCTTGGTGAGCTTTTTGCCTCTGCCGAGATTTATAAACATATCGGCGCAGTGACCCATGAACAGGCAGAAGCTTTCGTCCAAATCGCCTGCGCCCTCGCCCATGAGCTTGCGCACACGGCGGCACTGGCAGGGCAGTGCGCACAGGTGGTCGGCATTTTTCTCGATGTAATAGCTGACCCTTTCCTTGTCGATCTGCTGTGCCTCGGCGGGTATTGCGTTTTCAACGGGAATGACCCTCATGATGCCTGCACCCATGGGGGTGTTCATGGCATGCTCGGTCTGGCTGTCGGTAGCGTGCTGCTCAAAGGCATAGGCTATCTCGGGGTGAGCGCGGCAGAACGGCTCGTTTAAGAGCAGAAATTCAAATACGCCGGGGGTGTACAGCGGCTGCAAATAAATTTCAAGGCCGATTTTCGGTACAAGAACCTGCACCAAAAGACCGATCTCCGTCAGCTCATGCAGCAATTGACGCGCCTTTTCCTTGTCCATTCCGGCGCGGCGGGCTATGCCGCCGACAAAGTTGGGCTTCATTGCACCCTTGATTGCCATAAGCAAAGCTATCTGCTCGTCGGTCATCCACTGCTCGAACACCTTGTATTCGGCGCAGTCGGGTGTAATTTTATAATGCCCGTCACCGATCTTCTCGCAGAGCTTTATCAGATTTTCTCTTACCTCCATAAGAAATGCAACCTCCCATTTGTTATTTTACCGTTTGATGTATGAACAAATTGAATACATCTGTTGAATAAACTATACAATAAATCGTATTAAATCGCAAGGCTGTTTAGTAAAAAAGTTAACAAATTTCCGTTGATTTTGAAATTTCGGTATATTAAAAAGTATGCCCGGCAGATGCACCAAGCCGGTAAAAAGGGAATGAGAAAGTATCCGGAGGGAGTACGGAAAAGTATTCGTAAAGAGCTTTCAGTCAACTACAGTTCCGTTTTCGTGCGGATTTTTTCCGGCCTCTGCTACCTTGTACAGACCGACAACATCTGTGTATTTACCTTTACCTTGAAACACCGGTTGGCATCAATGGAATATTTCAAGAAAAACACGGCTGAAAAGCCCGGAAACGCTTGAAGCCACTGGGATTTTCCCGGTGGCTTCAAGCGTTTGGTTTATATGTCTATGGGCTACAAAAAAGATATTTTCGGCAGTTTAGCGTATGAATTCGAACCCTCACAATTCTTGCATAAAAATATCCGCTTGGTAACAAGTTGCGAT
>JAEDIN010000043.1 GCA_016292445.1 Oscillospiraceae bacterium
AAAATATTTTGATTTTTTGTAATATCGCCATTCATTAGGCGTCTATATGGTTGAGTGTAAGTCGAATTAACTTAACGGAGACAAGCAATGAACAAGAATAAAACAACACGAGCCTTTAAGCTGCTCTGTGTATTCCTATGCACCGTGATGCTGCTATGCGCGGCAGTTCCGCCGCAGGCAAGAGCGGCCTCAAGCGCAAGCAATTACGAAAATGCCGTGCTGTTTTGGGTCAATGTCGAGCGCTCAAGACACGGACTGAGCAAGGTCAAGACCACAGACGCGCTGTGCAATGCATCGGGTGTGAGGGCAAAGGAGCTTTACAGCAGCTTCAGCCACACCAGACCCAACGGCAGCAAATGGACCACCGCACTCAGTGCCGAGGGTGTTAATTACAAAAGCGCCGCAGAGAATATAGCCTCCGGCTACACAAGCCCCTGCTCCGTCGTCAAGGCATGGATGGAATCCAGCGGACACAGGAGCAATATGCTCAACAGCAAGTATTCCTACCTCGGCGTCGGCCTGTACTACACCGAGTCGGGCAAGAAGTACTACTGGGATCAGCTTTTCACCGGCGGTGTGAGCTATTCCAACGCATACGGCACATACAATGTCGCACCCAAGGGTCTGAGCGTTGACAAGTCAAGCGTAAAGCTCTCGGTAGGCGGCACGACCACGGTAACCGGCACTCCCTCGCCGGTCTATGCCACCTCTGAGGTGACCTGCACAAGCTCAAACAGTAATGTCGTCAAGGTCACCGGCACCGAGGTCAATGTCATCACCGTCAAGGGCGTATCTAACGGCACGGCAAAGCTGACCGTGAAATGCGGCTCTTACAGCAAAACAATAAGCGTGACCGTCGGAACGGGCACAGGCAGCAGCTCGGGCTCGGGTTCTTCGACCCCCTCGAATCCCACAATCGAGAATAAGCCCGGCAGTGCCTTATCCGATTTCATTGAGCGCATACTGAGCTTCTTCTGCTCGGTAGTGCCTCACGATATATTCATTTAAGTGCATATTCCTTTCTCCACCCCTGCCGTATCCGGTGCCTCCCCCCGAAGCACCGGATACATTTTTTATCCCAAGCAAAAAACACCGCAGCTCAAGCTGCGGTGTTTCTTATGTTCGTAATTAAAATTACTTGATCTCGACCTTTGCGCCGACAGCCTCGAGCTGAGCCTTGAGAGCCTCTGCGTCTTCCTTGGAGATGCCTTCCTTGATCTTTGCGGGAACTGCCTCGACCATTGCCTTTGCCTCTGCCAGGCCCAGGCCGGTGATGCCGCGGACTTCCTTGATGACCTTGATCTTCTCTGCGCCGAACTCGGTCATGACAACATCAAACTCGGTCTTCTCTGCTGCTGCCTCTGCTGCGCCTGCTGCTGCGGGTGCTGCTGCTGCTACTGCGGATACGCCGAAGGTTTCGCAAATACCGTCAACGAGCTCCTTAAGCTCGAGAACGGAGAGAGCCTTGATCTCTTCGATCATAGCGGTAATTTTTTCGCTCATTTTAAATTTCCTCCAATAATTATCAATTGTGTGCAGCGATTATTCTGCTGCTTCTGCGGGTGCGGCTGCGCCGCCGTTTTTCTCGATGACCTCTGCCAGGCATACTGCCAGGCCGCCCATGATCGCGTTCAGAGAACCTGCCAGCTTGGAGTACAGGTCGTTCTTGCTGGTCAAAGCGGACAGCTCTGCGATCTCCTGCTCGCTCAGGATCTTGCCCTCCATGAATGCAGCCTTGATGTTGAATCTCTCACCAAGCTTCTTGGAGTAATCGCTGATGATGCGGAAGGGAGCGATGGGGTCATTGCTGCTGGTTGCCAGAGAAGTGCTTCCGTTGAGGACGGGGTCGAGCTCGCTCATTCCGACCTTATCGAGAGCCAGTCTGGTAAGGGTGTTCTTGACGACGGTGTATTCGACCTCTTCCTTGCGCATCTCGGTACGAAGAGCGGTATCCTCTGCCACGGTAATACCCTGGTAGTCAACGATGACACCTGCGCTTGCAGCACCTATACGCTCGGCGAGAGCCTCTACTATCGCCTGCTTTTCGCTGAGAACTTTTGCGTTCGGCATGTGTGTTTTTTCACCTCCACACTAATGTTCACGCTCATAAGAAAAACCTCTGCATCCTGAGACGCAGAGGCAGTAAGCAATCAATGATATTGATGCCATCCTCGGCAGGAATTACACTGAAAGCAACCTGCTGTCTTTGGAGCGCTCGAATACAATATCAATTATTTCCTTGTTTGTCAAGGCTTTTTTCAAATTTTCACCGCCCAAAGGCAATTATTTTGCCGTAAAGGGTGTCGGATGAGGCTATTGCGGTCATGACGGCGGTCTGGATGACTATCATCGCCAGCGTCTCGGCGCTTCTCGCCGCCATCAGCGCCGTGAAGTCGGGACCGTACACGAAGTGGATCATAAGGCTGTTTATGATAAGTGTGACCACAATGCTGTTTGTCACCGCAGCCAGTAGGCAGCGCTTGAAATTCGGTCTGCCCTTGTACAAAAACGCACCGTATATAACGCCGGTGAGCGCGGCGGTAGCCGTGAAGCCGGGGAAATACGCGCCCGTGGGGAACAGCAGTGCACCGACCAGATCAGCCAGTGCCGCGCACACGCCAGCCCACACCGGACCGTAGAGCATTGCGCACACCGCCGCTGCGGCAAAGCCGAGTCCTACCTTGGCGATAAGGACATTAAACGCCAGCAGCCTCGAAAAAATGACATCAAAGGCCACGAGCATCGCGATTATGACGATTTTCTTTGTGTTTTTATTCATTAAAACCAAAACTCCTTAAACCGGCCGCTTGCAGCTTTGCCGGAGCAGATTTTTTGTTCAGGCGAGGCAAAGTACGCAGGGAAAAATTATCTGTATTTCCAAGGGCTTTAACGAAGTATGCGTCGGCACTGTCCGCTTAAAGCTCAGAAGGATACCGCCAATGCGTACATATTAAAGCTCATATGAAAGAAGATGCCCGTCCAGATGCTGCCGCTGTTTTCGTAGCTCCAACAGAGTGCAAAGGAAGCAGGAATGTAGCTTATTGCAAACAGCAGGTAGCTTAAATCCTGCGCGGCAAAGGCATATTGCCAGACATGGTAGACGGAAAACAGCACAATAGACACCGCGTAAGCGACTATGCGGTTTTTGCGGTAAAGTCCGCCGAAGATGCCGCCGCGGAAAATGCACTCCTCGACTATGGGCGCAAGAAATACGGTCATGGCGATTATCATGCCGCGCTCCTGCCTGAGCATATTGTCGATAGCCTCATCGTTGGGGTTATTATCTTCCAGGCCGAGAGCCATTATCACCACGCCGACGATAGCGGCGAGCACAAAATAGATGCCCCAGCCGATTAAAAACGCCTTAAGGCAGCCCCACGGGTTATCCAGCAGCGTATCGAAGCTGCGGCGCAGGAATTTGCCGAGAAGCAGGAACGCTATCACGATGCTGGTGCAGTAGTAGATAAAGTTCAGCTGCGAATCGCTGAGCAGATCCGGCTTCTTGATAACAAATATACCGATAAGCGTGGGAAACAGCATGACATGGAGGATAAACAGCATTACCGCTCCCCACAGCTCGCTTTTTTTCATTAAGGTCTTCATCAGCCCCTCGCTTTCTGCTGAAGCTCGTTTAAAATGTTCAGCGCCTCCAGCGGAGTTATCGAGTTGAGGTCCATAGCCCTTAGCGCTCTTCCGACCTCGTCGCTGCCTGCCTGCTCAAGGCTGATCTGGCCTGCCTCGGGCCTTTTCTCGAGCGCAAGCTCGCTTTTGCCTGCCTCAAGCTCCTTGAGATAGGTTTTCGCCTTGGCGATAACATTATCGGGAACGCCGGCAAGCTTCGCGACCTCGATGCCGTAGCTGTCGTCGGCAGAGCCGGGCACTATCTTGCGCAGGAACACCAGAGTGCCGCCCTGCTTTTTCGCACTGATAGAATAGTTATGCACGCCCTCCGTCACACCCTCGAGAGCGGACAGCTCGTGGTAGTGCGTGGCAAACATCGTCTTTGCGCCGAGCTTGCGCTTATCCGCGCAGTATTCAAGCACCGCTCGGGCTATCGCCATGCCGTCATAGGTCGAGGTACCGCGGCCTATCTCGTCGAGAATGAGCAGGCTCGAATTTGTCGCATAGCGCAGGATATTGGCGACCTCGCTCATCTCGAGCATGAAGGTCGATTGACCCGAGGCAAGATCGTCGGACGCGCCTATTCGGGTAAAGACCCTGTCCACCACGCCGATGACCGCGCTTTTTGCCGGAACGAAGGAGCCTATCTGCGCCATGAGGGTTATGAGTGCGGCCTGGCGCATATAGGTCGATTTACCCGCCATGTTGGGCCCTGTGACAATTGCGACGCGGTTTCCCTCGCAGTTGAGATTGGTGTCGTTGGGGACGAACATGACATCGCTCAGGGTCTGCTCGACAACGGGATGTCTGCCCTCGGTGATGATAAGCTCGCCGGAGGCATCGACCTCGGGCATACAATAATTGTTGCGCACCGCGACCTCGGCAAAGGAGCAAAGCACATCGAGCCTTGCCACCGCGTCGGCACTCGCCTGCACCTCGGCGACCATGCCGGCTATTTTGCCGCACAGCTCCGTGAACAGCTCGTATTCAAGCTGCTTTATCCTGTCGTTTGCGGTAAGGAGCGTGTTTTCAAGCTCCTTAAGCTCCTGCGTAAAGTATCTTTCGTTTGAAACAAGAGTCTGCTTTCTGATGTAATCCTCGGGCAGGGCAACATCTCCTGCCGACTTGGGCACATCTATAAAATAGCCGAACACCTTGTTGTAGCCGATCTTGAGCTTTTTAATGCCGGTGCGCTCACGCTCACGCGCTTCAAGCTCGGCGACCGCCTGCGCGCCGTTATCGCGGATCTTTCTTAATCTGTCGCACTCCTCGGAGTAGCCCTCGCGCAGAATGCCGCCCTCGCGGACGGAAAACGGGGGATCGTCGCAGATCGCCCAATCGACGCGCATGACTATCTGCTCGAGCTTGTCCATGACGGATATCTGCCTGAGTGCCGCGCTCTTAAAGCCGCTCAAAAGCTCGCAGATTTCAGGCAATGCCCTTGCGCAGTCGGCAAGGCTGACGAGATCTCTGCCGTTTGCCGTGCCGTAGACCACACGGCCTATAAGCCTTTGCATATCTCCGATGCCCCGCAGCGCTTCGATCAGCTCACCGCGAGTGACATTGTCCCTGAAAAGCTCGTCAACGGCGGTGAGTCTGCGCTTTATTGCGATGGGCGAAAGCAGTGGGCGCTCTATCCACGCTCTGAGCATTCTGCCGCCCATGGGAGTGCGGGTCTTGTCCAGCACCCACAAAAGCGAGCCGCGCTTTTCGCCGGTGCGCAGTGCCTCGGTGAGCTCGAGCGAGCGTTTTGTCGCCCAGTCAAGCTCCATGTATCTTTCCTCTGAGAGGATATCTATGCTGCGGATATGTGCCATATCGAGCTTCTGCGTTTCGTCGATATACCGCAAAAGCGCACCCGCGGCAGACACCGCCGCAGGCCGCTCGCCGAGACCGGCGGCATCGAGATCGGGCAGGTCAAACTGCTGACACACTCTTGCCGCGCAGGGCATAAATTCATAGTCTTTGCCGCCCATTTCGAGCATACAGCCCAGCCGCTTGGTGGCAAACTCGGGCACGCGCTTGGTTTCGGCGGCAGCCTTGTTCATGATAAGCTCCCTCGGCTCGAAGCGGCCCAGCTCGTTGAGTATGTGGTTTATCGCGTCGTCGTCAAAGGACGCAACGCAGAATTCGCCCGTGGACACATCGCAGAACGCAACGCCGCCGTGGCCCGCCTCGTAAAACACCGAGCCTAAGTAATTGCTTCTGCCCTCCTCGAGCATAGCCGCGTCGGTGACCGTGCCGGGGGTTATTATGCGGATAACATCGCGCTTTACAAGCCCCTTTGCCGTTGCCGGATCTTCGATCTGCTCGCAGATGGCGACCTTGTAGCCCTTGGCGATAAGCCTTGCTATGTAGCTCTGCGCGCTGTGATACGGGACTCCGCACATAGGTGTGCGCAGCTCGGGGTCTGCCACCGCCCTGTCCCTCGTCGTCAGCGCAAGGTCAAGCTCCTTTGACGCGACCTTGGCGTCCTCGTCGAACATCTCGTAAAAGTCGCCGAGACGGAAAAACAACAGGCAGTCCTGATACTGCTGTTTTATTTCGTTATACTGTCTTTTCATCGGTGTGAGCTCTGCCATGGCGCACACCTCCTCTTTATTTTATCTTGATCTTTGCTGCCTTTTCCGCATTCATATAAGCTCTGAACCGCTCGGGCAGATAGGTCATGAACTCCTCCCATGTGTTAAGGGCATAGTTGAAGTAGAAAACGCCCTCTTCGACATTTTCGGGAAACTCCTTGCGCTCTGCCTGACTGAGCTTATGGTCGGATGCGTACACCCAGTAGGACAGGCGTGTTTTCAAAATGCCGCATTCGATGCAGTCGCCCCAGCGGAGGGTGAAGTGCTTGGAGTCGGGAGCGTTGGACTGTCTGAAAATTATGCCGCCCTCATAAAATGATATGTTGGCATAGCCGAAGGTGTTGTCCGACATGAGCCTTATTGCGAACATCCAGATAAACGCAAGTATGCCTGTTATGATGAACAGACCGATCACCGTCTTGCTTCCTATGATAAGGCTGACGGCGATGGCGATAAGCGACACCGCTTCGAGAATAACGCCTGCGTAAAACAGCGCCTTGATGCCCTTGGAGGCAAAGCGGAGGCACTGGGTTACCTGATATCTTTTGAGCTTTTTGTTTTCCATTTCTATCTCCTGTGTATTATTGACCGACCTCACCGTAGAGCGCCCATGTGTTGCTTGACTGTATCTTTACATCTATGAATTTGCCGATAAGGCTTTCATCGCCCCTGAGGTGGACAAGCCTGCCGCCGTTGGTGCGTGAGGAGAGGTTATACTCCGGCTTGCCGGTCGTGCCGTCAACCAGCACCCTCACGGTCCTGCCCTCGTACTCGGCGTGCTTTTCGGCGGAAATGCGGTTTGCCGTTTCAAGCAGCTTGTCAAAGCGCACCTGCTTTTGCTCCCTTGTCGCCGCATCGGGCATCCTTGCCGCGGGAGTGCCGACGCGCTTGGAGTAGATAAAGGTGAACATCGCGTCGTAGCGCACCTTTTCGCACAGCTTTACCGTGTCCTCAAACTCCTCGTCCGTTTCGCCGGGGAAGCCGACGATTATATCGGTCGTGATTACAAGGTCGGGCATATAGCTGCGCGCAAGCTCGACCTGCTTGAGATACTTTTCGGCGGTGTAGCGGCGGTTCATCGCCCCGAGCACGCGGTCGTTGCCCGACTGCACAGGCAGGTGGAGCTGATGTGCGCACTTTTCGCACTGTGCCATGGTCTTAAACAGCTTTTCGGTTGCGTCCTTGGGGTGGCTTGTCATAAATCTTATGAGAAACTCGCCGGGAATGTCGTTTATCATGGCGATGAGGTCTGCAAAATCGACATCGCAGTCTAAGTCCTTGCCGTAGGAGTTGACGTTCTGACCGAGCAGGGTAATATCCTTGTAGCCCTCGCTGATGAGCTGCCTTGCCTCGGCGACAATGTCCTCGGGACGGCGGCTGCGCTCTCTGCCACGCACATAGGGCACTACGCAATAGGTGCAGAAATTATTGCAGCCGTACATGACGGATAGCCACGCCTTGACCTTGCCGTCACGCTTTAGGGGCATACCCTCGGCAATATAGCCGTCGCAGCGCTCGGTGGCGAAGACGCGCTTTTTGCCCGTCATGACCCTTTTGAGCAGCTCGGGAAAATGCCAGAGGTCGTGCGGCCCGAAAACGAGGTCAACAACGGGGTAGGATTTCTTTATCTTCTCCGCCATATGCTCCTGCTGCACCATGCAGCCGCACACGGCGATTATCTGACCGGGTCTTGCCTTTTTGCTGTGATTTAACTGCCCGACATTGCCCAGAACGCGCATCTCGGCGTGCTCGCGCACGGCGCAGGTGTTCACGACGATTATATCCGCCTCAAACTCGTTTTGCGTAAAGCCGCAGCCCATCTCGGCAAGGTAGCCCCTTATCTTTTCGCTGTCGGCCTCGTTCTGCTGGCAGCCGTAGGTGTCCACCATCGCAAGCGGCTGCGCGCCGTTTGCCGTTATCATGTCACGAATCTCGGCGCAGACAGCTTCCTGCGCGCGGATCTTTTCCGTGCTTATCTCGTTTCTTTCGTATGCCATTTTGCAACAATCCTTCAGGGTGATAAAATTACACTATATCCTATCATAAAAGGTATGGAACTTTCAACTGAAATAATGTATAATAAATCGTCCGGAAATGGAGGACCTGTTATGACGAAGATAAACATTCTTTCTCCGCTGCTTGCGGATATGATAGCGGCAGGCGAGGTCGTTGAACGGCCTGCCTCCGTAATAAAGGAGCTTGCGGAAAATTCCTTTGACGCAGGCGCAAAAAAGGTGAGCATCGAGTTTCGCAACGGCGGCGCGACCTATATCCGCATCACCGACGATGGCTGCGGAATGTCGCCCGAGGACGCGGGCATTGCCTTCATGCGCCACGCGACGAGCAAGCTGCACGATGAAAAGGGTCTTGAGGCGATCGGCACGATGGGCTTCAGAGGCGAGGCTCTTGCCGCCATCTCCGCGGTTTCGCGCATAGAGCTTATCACCCGCGAAAAGGGTGCCGCCGAGGGCGTTAAGGTCACGGTGCAGGCAGGCGATATCATCGACATGACGCCCTGCGGCTGTCCCGAGGGCACGAGCATCACCGTGCGCGACCTTTTCTTCAACACCCCCGCAAGGCTTAAATTTTTAAAATCCGACCGCAGCGAGGCGACCGCCTGCACCGCTGCGGCATTGCGCTGCGCCCTCGGCAGACCCGAGGTTTCGGTCAAGTGCATAAAAGACGGCGAGGAGGTTTTCTTCACCCCCGGCGACGGCAGAGCCGATTCGGCTGTGTATTCGCTTTTGGGCAGGGACATCGCAAATTCGATGCTGCCCTGCAACGGCGAGCTTGACGGGGTCGAGGTAAACGGCTTTGTGTCCTCTCCCGCGCTTAGCCGCGGCAACCGCAGTATGCAGTATTTTTACTGCAACGGCAGATTTATTAAATCCGCGCTTTTGCAGTCGGCAGTCGAGCAGGCGTACAAAAACACGCTTTTGACCGGCAGATATCCTGCCTGCGCGCTGTTTATAGCGCTCAAAACGAGCGCGGTGGATGTCAATGTCCATCCGGCAAAAACCGAGGTCAGATTTTCCGACGAGAAAAAGGTTTTCGATGTCGTTTATCAGACCGTTAAAGCCTCCCTCGACGGAGAAGCGCAGCCCCTTGAGCTGAAAATTTCCGAGAGCACACAGCGTGCGGTTTCAAGCCCCCGACCCGACTTTTTCCGCTCGATGCCGGCGCAGAGCTACCGTGAATCGTTAAAGCCCGCTCCGCCCCCCGTTTCCCCCCGACGCGAGCCTGTAAGCCCGAGCCTCCGTCCGATTGTGAACGCGCCGTTAACAAAGCCCCGTTTTTCACCCGGGAATGTTGAAAAAACGGTTGAAAGTGTTGAAAAAATCGCCGATTTAAAGTATCGCGTAATCGGGGAATGTCTGAATACATACATTCTTGTCGAAACGGGTGACGAGCTGCTGCTGATAGACAAGCACGCAGCTCACGAGCGCATGATTTTCGACAGGCTGAAAGCGCAGGGCGGACAGATAATGTCGCAGACGGTCTTAACGCCGGTCATAATAAAGCCGACGGCGGAGGACGCGGAGCTTTTGGAGCAAAATACCGCGCTGCTGAATGACCTCGGCTTCGAGATAGAGCCCTACGGCGCAGCCGATTACGCCATTCGTGCGCTGCCGGACGACATGGAGGTATCCGAGGCGAAAGCGGCGGTCGAGGAAATTTGCGACAAGCTCCGCCGCGGCGATAAGCTGAGCGCAGACTCGGCACGCGACGAGGTGCTGCACACCGTTGCCTGCAAGGCGGCGATAAAGGCAGGCAGACGGCACGATATCCGCGAGCTCGAGCGCATAGCCGACGCGGTGTGCGCAGGCGAGGTCAAATACTGCCCCCACGGAAGACCCGTGTCGGTCAGACTGAGCAAAGGCGAGCTCGATAAATTTTTCAGTCGAATTGTTTAAGAAAAACCGAAAACCAACGACACATCAAAAAGCGCAACCGAGCGAGC
>JAEDIN010000006.1 GCA_016292445.1 Oscillospiraceae bacterium
CTCTCAAGGCCGCAGGCTTCCTGACCCGTGACCCGAGAATGAAAGAGCGTAAAAAATACGGTCTCAAGGCAGCCCGTCGCGCTCCGCAGTTCAGCAAGCGTTAAACTGTATTTCACAAACTGCCACTTTCCGAGGGTGGCAGTTTTTTATTATTCTGTTGTATTTGCCACACATTTACACATGCGACTATGATAAACTATTATCATTCAAAAAAACGGAGGTAAAAATATGTACTGCACACGCAAAGTTACCAACGACCTCACATGGGTCGGCGCAGACGATCGGCGCCTTGCCTGCTTTGAGGGTGTTTACGGCGTTCCCGACGGCGTTTCCTACAACTCATATTTGCTCATTGACAACAAGACCGTGCTTTTTGACACCGTTGACAGAGCTGTGAGCCGCACTTTCTTTGAAAATGTTGCCCATGCTCTCGGCGGAAGAAAGCTCGACTACCTTGTGATTTCCCACATGGAACCTGACCACGCCGCGACTATCGACGAGCTTGTTTTGCGTTATCCCGATATCACCATTGTTTGCAACAGCAAGATTCAGACCATGCTCGGTCAGTTCTTCCAACTTTCAGATACGCTCAAGTACCACATTGTCAAAGAGGGCGACACTCTTTCCACCGGCAAGCATAATTTCACCTTTGTAATGGCTCCCATGGTGCATTGGCCGGAGGTCATGATGACCTACGACCTGACCGACAAAGTGCTCTTCTCGGCAGACGCCTTCGGCACCTTCGGCGCACTCAACGGTCACCTGTTTAACGATGAGGTCGATTTCTTCACCGACTACCTCGATGAGGCCCGCCGCTACTACACCAACATCGTCGGCAAGTACGGCGCACAGGTTCAGGCAGTGCTGAAAAAGGCAGCCGCCCTTGAGCTTAACTATGTCTGCCCCCTGCACGGCTTTGTATGGCGCAGCCACTTCGGCGATTTCCTTGAGAAGTATCTCAAGTGGAGCTCCTACACCCCCGAGGAGAACGGCGTTATGATAGCCTATGCCTCCGTTTACGGACACACCGAAAACACCGTGAACATCCTCGCCTGCAAGCTGGCAGAGCGCGGGATAAAGACCAAGGTGTTTGACACCTCCGTCACTCCGGCCTCCTACATACTTTCCGACGCATTCAAATACAGCCACATGGTTCTTGCTTCCACCACCTACAACGCCGGCATTTTCGTCACGATGGAAAATCTCGTGCACGATATTGCAAACCACAATCTGCAAAACCGCAAGGTGGCAATTCTGGAAAACGGTTCGTGGGCAGCAGCGTCCGGCGGTCTCATGAAGAAGGCTCTCTCCGGTCTGAAGGGCACGCAGTTTATCGGCGAGACCGTTTCTCTCAAGTCCGACATTACCCATTCCCAGCTTGCCGAGCTTGACGCTATTGCCGACACTATTGCAGCGGACATTAAGCCCCCTGTACGGATATTCGAGGCTGCCGAAACAGGCGACGCCCTTCCCGTTGACAATGCGGTATTCACCAAGTTCAACTACGGTGTTGAGGTACTCACCACCAGAGTTGACGGAGTTGACTACGGCTGCATCATAAACACCGCAGGTCAGGTTGCTTCCTGCGACCCGAAGAAGATAACCATCTCCGTTATCAAGAAAAACAACACCTGCGACATGGTCATGAAGGCCGGCAAGTTCAACATTTCCATCCTCACCGAGGAAACGCCTTACAGTCTTTTCCAGCACTTCGGCTTCCAGTCCGGCCGCGATGTCGATAAGTTTGCCGACTGCGAATACGACGAACGCACCGCGAACGGCATTCGCTACATTCCCAAGTACACCAACGCCGTTTTGTCCTGCGAGGTCATAGATGTCAAGGATGTCGAAACGCAGATGCTATACATCGCAAATGTAGTCGAGGCAAAGGTTCTGTCCGCGGATAAGTCCTGCACCTACGCATATTACCATGCGCACATCAAGCCCAAGAAAAATCCCGCTCCCGAGCCGAAAGAGGGCTATGTCTGCAAGGTCTGCGGCTACTTCCACGAGGGTGAGCTGCCTGAGGACTTCACCTGCCCGCTGTGCCACCACGGTCCGGAGGACTTTGAGCATGTCGTTCCCGCAGTGGTCCAGAAGCAAAAGGGCTATATCTGCACCGTTTGCGGTCACTTTGAGCCTTGCGAGGGTGAGCTGCCCAAGGATTACACCTGCCCGCTGTGCCACCACGGTCCGGAGGACTTTGAACCGGCAGAGCAGTAAATTAAAATTTTCAAAATGCCGCTCATTACGAGCGGCATTTTTTGCTTCAGAAACTTGTAGAAATATGTTATACTTTGAACTGTTAACTGTTTCTGGAGGGTAATATGCAGGAGTTTATTCAAAAGATTTTCTATTCTCCGTTTGAGCTGATATTCAACACCATTCTCATAATCCAGTGGGCATTGTTCATGTGGGGCACGCTCACACCGAAGCTTAGCAAAAAGCAGACGCTGCTTATCTACATTCCGCTTTGCTTCGTGGTGTCGGCAATTTCCTTGCAAATGCCGGCGCGCACCTTGCCGAGATTACTTTTCATTCCGACCGTAATGATCGTCTCCGGCTTTTTGTTTTACAGGAACAAGCCGCTAAAGACAATTTTCTGCTCGTTCTTCCCCGCTGTTGCCATTATTTTGGGGGAGGCGGTCAACCTGATGGTGTTCCCGGAGGTGTATCTTAACTTTGATAGCACCGCGACTTACTGGCTCAACGCCAGATCGTTTTTGCTGCTGTTTTTCTACATCCCCACCTGCGGACTGGTTTTGTGGTTCACCGCATCCCAAATCACCAAAAGCCGATACAGCCTGACCGCAAAGCAGTGGGCGATATTTTTGTTTTTCCCCCTGTCGCAGGTAATAACCGTCTACTATATTTTTAACTCCTTTTTCGACACCTACGGCGTTGATCCTCCTCGTCGGCAGCTTCTATTGCTCGGAGCGTTTATCATGCTGTGCATCGCTGCCGACATTGCACTTATCCGCACGATTACCGATGCGGGGCGCAAGGCGGAGCTTGAAGCGACAAACAGGATGCTCGAAAAGCAGCTCAATATGCAGCTTAGCCACTACAAAGCCTTGACCTCGCAGTACGAAGCAAACCGCAGGATAAGACACGATATCATGCACCATGTCAACACCATCCAATACCTGCTGGCAGACGGCAAGCAGCAGGAGGCCGCCGAATATGCCGGACAGTTCTTGCAGGAAAACCGCAGCAGCTCAATGCTTGGGCAGTGCGACAACCCCGTTATTGACGCATTTCTCTACGGTCGTGTACAGGAGGCTGAAAAACAGGGTATTTCGGTTGAAACGGACATCATCTTGCCGGTCGAGCTTCCCGTATCGAACACCGACCTTGTAATCGTGTTCGGCAACATCATGGATAACGCCGTTGAGGCCTGCGCAAGAGTCGTGCACCCGAGCATAAGGCTTGACGCTCGTATCGAGGGCAGCTATCTTATCATCACCGAGGAAAATCCCGCTCTGCCCGAAGCAGAGGACAATAAAAAGCGCCGCATTCCCGAGCTTGAGCGCGGCGTTGGAATGCATATTCTCGAATCGGTCGCGCAAAAGCACAACGGAAGCTGCCTGATTGAAACCAAAGACGGTAAATTCACCGTTTCGGTTATTTTGCGGCTGTACCGGAGCAAAATATAAAAACTGCCACCCTCTCGGGTGGCAGTTTTTATACAAGTGCGCCGTAGACGAGAATTCCGAGGTTGTCGGCATATATCTTGTCAAACTCCGATATCGGCAGCGGGTTGACTCCCCTGCCTGCCTCTATGGTGTAGCCGGGGCGGTTAAAGTCCTGAATAAACCAGTCCTTGTATCCGGCAAAGCCCGAGGCATAGGGTGTGTCCTCCACCGAGTAGCCGGATACGGCGGCGAAGGTATCGGCTATCGCCCTTGAATTTGTCGGCTCGTAGTCGAGAAACTTCCAGTAGATGACCTCGCCCTGTGTGTGATACGCAAGGATAAGTCTCGGCGACAGCGAGAGCGTGAAATCGTACATTGCCCGAGCCTCAGGTGCTACAAGCGGCGCAGAGCCGACATAATCCGACGGTGCGGGACTTACAAAGCCCTGCGCGAATTTGTTTTCCCTGGCCTGCTCCCAGCCTGCCGGATATTGCAGGTTGAGGTCAACACCGCGAATGTTCGCCTTCCAGCCCGAAGGGAACGGAATAGACGGATAGTTTGCTGCGATGCGCTTTGCGTTTTCAAAATATTCGCCGCTGCTCAGCTCACCCGTCACGAGGTCAACGCCGTCGGGGTCAACGCAGGGCGCTATGTAGATATTCGTGCGGTCAAAAATTTCCGACGCGCTGTAACCGAAAATGCTTTCGCCGTAGGCATATGCCTTCGCGTATTGCTCGCAAAATTTCAGCAGCACAGGAACGGTTATCCATTCGTTTGCATGGTGTGCGGCATTGTAAAACACGCGATTTTCGCCCTTGCCTGCCGACATATACCACAGCGTTCTGCCCATGACGCTTTTGCCTACCTCGCCAATCTTCACGAAGGGATAGCGTGCGGCAATGCCCCTTACGCAATAAGCGGTCAAGGCAGAAGTAAAACTTATCGTTGTGGGCACAATATCAAAGGGCAGCGGAACGGTCACGACACTGCCGATTTGAAGATTTTCGGCGTTGATCCCGGGATTTGCTATGTTTATTGCCCGAAGCGTCGAGCCGTAGAGCTCAGCGATCGTCCACAGCGTATCGTTTCGGTGCACCTTGTGCGCAACAAATCCCGTGTACCACGGCACGAGCGCACGGTGTGTTGCCGGTCCGACTATGCCGTCGGCAACGAGCCCGTTTAATGACTGAAAGCGAACGACCGCATTTTTTGTTTTTGTGCCGAAAATGCCGTCGGTTTCAAGCTCGCCAAAGCCTGCACGGTTAAGCGCAAGCTGCAAAAGCTGAACCGACGGTCCCGTGCTGCCGTATTTTAAAATTCTCATTTTTCGCTCCTTTATTCTGTACAAAAATTGTCTGCTGCGATTTTGCTTTGAAAAGCGTACAGCAGGTAATTGAGATAAAATCAGCCTGCTTTATTCTACGCAGCCGAACACATACTTATAACAGACTCCGGTCCGATCGGGCTTGAGTCAAGGGGGTGAGAATTTTTGGCAATCAAAAAGTTCACAGGTTTTATTCTCGCCGTGGTATTCATATTCGGTATGAGTGCCGTGGCGATGGCTCAGGAGCTGATACCCGGCGGCAAGGCCTTAGGCATTAAAATGATGACAGACGGCGTGATGGTCGCGGGTGTGCAGAGCGTTGAAACCGAAAAGGGCAAGGCTTCTCCGGCAGAGGACGCAGGCATCGAAAAGGGCGATATCATAACCCGTATCGGCGCAAAGGACATCTCCTCGGCAGAGGATTTTGCAGCTGCGATAAAGAATCTTGACGGCAGCAAGATATCCGTAACGGTTGATCGTGCAGGCAAGGCCCGTCAGTTCAATGTCAAGCCTGTTCTGAGCCTTGACGGTGCTTGGAAGCTCGGTCTTATGCTTCGTGACGGCATAAGCGGCGTAGGTACTCTTACCTTCTATGACCCCGAATCGGGGATCTACGGCGCACTCGGCCACAGCATAAGCGACTCCGAGACCGGCATGACGCTGCCCTTGGGCGACGGCGGCATTTATGACGCACAGGTCATCGGCATAGTTCCCGGCGAAGCGGGTTCACCGGGTGCATTGAACGGAAGCACGGATGAGGCGGCATTTTTGGGCGATATTCAGATAAACTGCGGCTGCGGCATTTACGGTGCGGCGCAGTTTGAGGGTAAGCCTATCGAAACCGGCGATATTAAAACCGGCAGGGCCAGCATTTATTGCACGCTCTCGGGCGATACCGTTAACGAATATCAGATCGAGGTAAAGCGCATTTATGAAAATGACGACATGAAAACCGTACAGATATGCGTTACCGACCCTGCGCTTCTTGAGATGACCGGCGGCATTGTTCAGGGTATGTCCGGCAGTCCGATAATCCAGGAGGGAAAGCTCGTGGGTGCTGTTACCCATGTTTTTGTAAACGACCCTGCCTCGGGCTACGGCATCAGCATACAGGATATGCTTGAGCAGATTTCATTATGTCACAAGGCAGCGTAAAAAATAAGAAAGACGGGTTAAAGCCCGTCTTTCTTATTCAGCGTGTCAAAAAAGTCAGCGACTTTTTTGCACGCTTCACAAACGCCACATTTTTCGTGAAAACCGGTCTTCACGAAAAATCTCGCTTTGCTCGTCAAAAAGGCTGATAAATCAGCCGTTTTTGATGGCTATTTATCCGATTCGAGCGGGACCTTGTCCCCTCGAGCTCCCCTGCTGATGCATTGCTTTTAACTTCATGCCTTAGCCTTAAGCAGGTTCTTTGACAGTCTCAATAAGAAAGACGGGCTAAAGCCCGTCTTTCTTATTTATTATAATCGCTTAATCTGCGTATACTTCCGGTATGCGGAATATAATTATTAATACAGTCAAGTGCCTGCTCGGGGGTATCAACGAGCTTATAAAGCTCAAGGCAGCTTTCCGACATAAATCTATTGGCGGCTGTTGCCTCGAGGAGCTTGCGCATCGGTCCATAGTAGCCGTTTGTATTGACGATGACAATGGCGCGGTCCGTTCTGCCGAGCTGCTTTAGCGTAAGCATCTCGAAAAACTCCTCATAAGTGCCGATGCCGCCGGGAAGCACTATCGTAGCTTCGGATTTTTCCTCCATGAGCTGCTTGCGCTCACGCATGGTGTCGGTAAAAATCATTTCGTTGCATTCCTCGTACAAAATACCCGGCTCATCGAAAAATTTCGGCGCAATGCCGATGATCTTTCCGCCCTCGGCATGCACACCTCTTGCGGCGGCACCCATCAGACCCTCTCTGCCGCCGCCGAACACCAGCGTGTGACCGTGCTTTGCCATGAGTGCGCCGAGCATTTCGGCCTGCTCGTAATACACCGGTTCAAGGCTGCTGCCGGACGCTCCGAAAATGCAGATATTCATCAGTCGTCCATATCCTCAAAGGCGTCAAGACCCTTCTTTGCCTCGGGCTTATTATCGCCGTGCTTGACAAACAGCATGGTGACGAAGCTCATTGCGACAAATGCCGCGGCATATGGGAACAGTGCGGTGTAGCTGATGTTGCGCATAAGATAGCCTGCCACAACGGGTGTTACGACCTGCGCTGCCATGGAGAAGGTGTAGTAATAGCCGGTGAATTTGCCGATATCCGAGCCCTTGCACATCTCAACGACCATGGGCAGGGAGTTGACATTTATAGCCGCCCATGCAAGACCGACGAGTGCAAAGACGATGAACATGATGAGGTTTATGCTGCTGTAGGTGGTGGTGAGGTAATAGCCCAGACCGAAGCAGACGGCAAGCAGGACGATGCCGGACATGATGGTCTTTTTTCTGCCGAACTTTGACGCAAGAATACCGATGGGGATATAGCTTATTACCGCGCCGCCGGTTGCTATGAGCAGGCAGGTGGACGCACCGCCGAGTGCCTGACCCATGACCTGAGATACATAGGTGGTAAACCATGTTTCAACGGCATTATAGCCGATGAACCACAGTGCGATAGAGCAAAGCAGGAAGCCGAGGCTCTTTTTGACATCCTTGGGCAGTGACTCATGGCCGCTGCCATCATCCTCGGCAAGATTCCATTCGGGGTGCTGCGCCTCTAATTTGCGCTGCTCCTCAACGAGCTTGGGTTCTTTTACGGTGAGGAAAAGCACCGCGACCGCCACGAACATTATGGACGCAACGACAATGAAAAGCGGCTGATAGTTGACATGAGCAAGATTTGCAACCTTGCTGTTGGGGTACATGACCGCGGCAACACCGAGATAGATAACGCCGCCGAGTGCGCCCATGAGATTAATGATGGCGTTTGCCTTGCTGCGCAGGGGCTTGGGGGTGATGTCGGGCATGAGCGCGACCGCCGGTGAGCGATAAGTGCCCATTGCAACAAGCAGAAGCCCCAAAACAACAACGAAGGAAATGGTCTTAAAGGTGCTCGGAGCTGCGGCATAGCTGTTATCGATCATGGGCAGAATATTCATCAGAATGATGGCAAGACCCGTGCCGAACAGCACGAAGGGCATACGCTTGCCGATCTTGGTATTTGTCCTGTCCGAGATAGAGCCGAAAAGCGGCAGCAGGAACAGGGCAAGAATATTATCCGCCGCCATGATGGCGCCGGAATAGGTCTCGTTCAGGTGGAAGGTATTTGTGAGAATAAGCGGTACGATGCTGTTGTACATCTGCCAAAATGCGCATATCGACAGGAACGCAAGACCCGTCAGTATTGTGCGCTTGTTGTCAAGTTTCATATCAAAACCTCCGAAGTATTGTAATAAGCATTTTATAACAGATCTGACAATTTCACAACAATTATTTTGCAATAGTATTTGACCTTGGTGCATATATGGGTGTAGAATGAAAACAGTAACAAATATCACGGAGGTGCGCATAATGAAAATCCACGAAAAGCTTCTTCTTGATGCCTCTCTGGTCGGTCTGGCAGCCCTTGGGGGACTCGTCTTTCTCGTTGCTCCCGGCAGAGCTCGCAAGAAAGATAAAAAGCCGTTTATGTACAAAAATTTTGCCCACCGAGGTCTGCACAAAAAGGATAAGAGCATTCCGGAAAACTCGCTTGCCGCGTTTGAAAGAGCCTCCTCCTATGGCTACGGTATGGAGCTGGATGTCCAGCTTTCAAAGGACGGCAAGGTCGTCGTTTTCCATGACGATACGCTCAACAGAGTGTGCGGCATTGACGCAAGGGTCGATGAAAAAACCTACGACGAGCTCAGCAAAATGAGTCTTTGCGGCTCGCAGCAGACAATTCCGCTGTTTAGCGAGGTTCTGAAAACCGTCAGAGGCAGAGGTCCGCTCATAGTCGAGCTTAAAAACGGAAAGAAAAATCAGGAGCTTTGCGAAAAGACCTATGCCCTGCTGCGCAGATACTCCGGAGAATATTGCATTGAGAGCTTTAATCCCTTCATAGTCCGCTGGTTTAAGAAAAACGCCCCCGAGGTCATCAGAGGGCAGCTTGCAAATCCGCCGAAGGATTATAACGGCGAGGTAAATCCCGTCACGGGCTTTCTTTTAGGCAATGTGCTCTTAAACTTCCTTGCAAGGCCGCAGTTTATCGCGTATAAGATTGCTCCCAAGCCCTTTACGGTGAAGCTTTGCGAGGCACTTGGCGCAATGAAGGTCTGCTGGACCTCGCACGAATGGATAAACGAAAAGTCTTATGATGTCGTCATCTTCGAGTTCTATAAGCCTAAGCTTAAATTCAAATAACATAAAAATCGGATGATTATAAGAAAATCATCCGATTTTTATATAAGCGACATTATGACAAGCAGCACTGCAAGAAAGGCAAAATTAAATACCGAAAACTCTATGATAAACCGCTTTGCGCCCTTTGGCTCATGCCGCATATATTCGCTGAATGTGATGAGGCTTGCAAGCGAGGCGATGAGCGTTCCCGCTCCGCCGATGTTCACGCCCCTGAGAAGCTCGGCATAGTTTTGCGTAAACTGCGAAAGCAGGATTGCCGCGGGCACATTGCTTATCATCTGGCAGGACAATGCCGAGTACAAAAGCGTGTTTTTCTCCATAAGCATCGAGAAAAAGTCGCGCACGGCGTCTATTCTCGCCATGTTGCCGGCAAAAACGAAGAAAAATACGAATGTCAGCAGCAGCGAATAGTCAACTGCCTGCAGAGCGTGGCGGTCGGAAACCAGCAGCACCGCCGGAATAATGACAAGCCCCACCCACAGCGGCAGCGCACGCAGAACCACGGCGACCGCCAGAACAAAAAGTGCCAAATAAAGCAAAGTGGGTCTCGGCTTAAACTGCATCTTGCCTTCCGTAACGGTGAGCGGCTCGGACTTTACGAACAGACAGCACGCGGTGATGAGCAGCATCGACACCAGAAACGGCGGCAGCATGATGCCCATAAACTCCGCCGTCGGGATATTGAACTTGGTATACAGATAGAGATTCTGCGGATTGCCGAAGGGTGTAAGCATACCGCCGAGGTTTGCCGCCATATTCTGCATTATAAATGTAAAAGGCAAATATTTTTTCTTGCCGGTCGAGCTCAGAACATAATATCCAAGCGGAAGAAAGGTCAGAAGTGCCGTATCGTTGGTTATGAGCATCGAGCCCAGAAAGCTTATGTACACAAGCGCAAGGATGCACATTCGGCTTGTTTTGAAAACTCGCACTATGCGGCAGGCGAGTATGAAGAAGAAGTTTACATCGCGCAGGGCACACACCACAGCCAGCACGCAGAACAGGCAGATGAGGGTCTTATAATCGAGGTAGCCTGCGTAGGAGCTGTCAACGGGCACAAAGATCACGGTTATCGCCGCTGCGGCAAGTGATGCAAGCATCACCGCATTGTGTTTTGCAAAAGCCTTTAAATGCACCGCGTTTCCCTCCCTTCAGACCTCACAAGTTCGGTATTATATCACTGTTTGCCGGTAAATCAATAAAAATCGGAGTCATTTGACTCCGATTTTTCATATCAGCTCGAATTTGATTTTGTTCCTGTGTGCATATCTGTATGCTTCGCTGTCCTTTTTGCAGCAGATGACGACATTCGGGCTGCCGAGGAACGCTGTTTCATTGATGAAGGTCACCGAGGTGGGGATAACGACCCTGCCGAGCTTTCGGCAGTTTGCAAACACCCTGCTGCGGATAGCCTTCGTCCCCTCGGGAAGCTTAATCGTCGAAAGCTCATCGCAGCCTTCAAAGCATGAGCGGCTGAACGCCTCGACGCTGCCCTTGAAGATGACCTGTGAAAGCTTGGTGTTCTTACTGAATGCCCCGCTTGCGACCTCCTTGAGGTTCGCTTCCACCGTCACCGTTTTGAGCCTGCGGTTTTCCTTAAATGCATTGATATCGATGTAAACTACCCTCTGCCCATCGATCTCGGCAGGAATGGTGACCTCACTCATGCCGCTGCCGCCGCGCGTTATGCGCACGCCGTCACGCTTTATCGCATAGTTGTAGTCCAGCGTTGCGCGGCGCACCGAATAATTTTTAAACACATCGTTTATTATCCGATCACGGTACTGCCCGTAAAGCGGGCCGTTGTTGTACTGGTGGATATCGATGCCCGCACCGGCAACATTGTACTCGATGAGCACAGGCTCGCCGTCCTCGTCGATGGCGATATCCCACGAGGCAAAGCCGAACATCGGCACCCTGCTGTGGCAGCGTTTTACCGCTTCGAGCGCCTTGTCAAAGTTCGGCACTCTGCCTTCTTTAAACACAAAGCCGTTGGTGTGCACCTTGCTGCGGTCGCCCCTTGAGTTGTAGCCGTATTCGTTCAGCCTGCCGTCGGGCTGAACGCCGCAGCCGACACCGCCGCTGGAGAAATTATCGACCTTGCTGCCGCTGTTGCCGATGCGCACACAGGCAGAAAGGGGTATAGATTCGCCGTCGAGCATGACGGCGATTATGCGTATTGTATTGACCGACGACTCGTTCATCTTAGCCATCTCGGGATGCTGCTTCATGACACGCTGAACGGCCATGTCCCTGTCGACCTCAAGCGCTTGCTTCATTTCGTCACGAGTAGAGCTTTCGTCGATAAACTGTACGCCCGCTCCGCCGCAGCTCATGCGGCTTATCTTGACGACTGCGCCTGGGACCCGATTTTCATACAGTATCTCAACGGCGTCGTCGAGGCTTATGTGTTTAAAGTCAACATCGAAATACTCGCCGTGGATCTTGCGCAGCAGCGTCACGGGGTGCTTGACGCATGGCAGCAGGATATCCATGTAGTTTTTGTCGAGAAACGCACGAAGATAGTCAAAATCTATCTTGTTCCACTCGGTGTAGTAATAATGCAGATCGCTGCCGACATAGTTGGGGTCAAATTTACCGGTCTTGTTTGTGTATATCTGCACCCACTCGGGCTTCACAACGCCCGTGTCCCAGATATCCTTCCAGGCCTCCTTGACGGCTGCAAGCTGATCGTCGGTCAACGGCTCCATTTCCCCTGCGTTTTTGATATACCAGTCGAGAAGGTGCTTTGCCTTCTGCTCACGCTTTATCGCCGTTGATCTTGTGTTGACAGCACGGATAACATCCGCAGCCCTGTGCTTCATGAGAAACTCAAACATGCGGTTGTAAATAGAGCCTTTGATTTTTTCTTTCATGATGCGCCTCCGAAATAACACCTCTATCTCATCTGTTGCATCAGAATAACACAGTCTTTCGGGCAAGTCAATGAGCTTGCACAAGAATTAATCACGATTTCACAATATTCTCCCGTCGTTTGAAAAGGTCACGACCTTGAATTGGATGTGCTTGCCGCAGGCTGCAAGGGCACGCTTGAGCGCGTTTTCAAGGCCGCCGCAGCAGGGCACCTGCATACGGGTGAGCGTGACCTTTTTAATGTCGTTTGCATGAAGGATCTCCGCCAGCTTTTCGGCATAATCAACACTGTCGAGCTTGGGACAGCCCACAAGCACAATCCTTCCGGCAATAAAATCGCGGTGGAAATTGCCGTAGGCATATGCCGTGCAGTCTGCGGCGACAAGCAGCTCGGCGTCGTCATAGTATTCAGCCTTTATAGGCGCAAGCTTTATCTGCACCGGCCAGTTTGAAAGCTGCGAGGGGCTATCACCCATTGGCGCATTCTTCACGGGAACGCTCGACGGTGCAGAGCCCGGACAGCCGCCGGTCTTTTTCGCTGCCATATTCGCCTTGACCGCCGCTTCATCATATGCCGCCGCTTCACGCTCGACGAATTTTATTGCCTTCATGGGACAATTCGGCAGGCAATCACCGAGACCGTCGCAGTAGTCGTCGCGCATAAGCTTCGCCTTGCCGTTTACAAGCTCTATCGCACCCTCGTGACAGGCCTTTACGCAGGCTGCGCAGCCGTTGCACTTTTCTTCGTCTATCTCGATTATTCTTCTTATCATGCTGAACCCTCCGTCTTAATAGCTTGTGATAATAATATAATACAAGCCGATTTGATTTGCTGTTGAATCTGCCACAAGTGAAACTCGGCAGAGCTCTTTGCCGTCTTGACAATTTTGTGTATAATGGGTATTATTGTTCTGAATTAATTTTGAAAGATTGAATATATGAATAGACTCGCAAAAAAACACATTATTATTTTCATCATAGCGGCAGTCGTAATCGCTGCTGCTGCGGCAATTATCCTCAGCCGTGTCGGCGTTCCCGAGCTTACGCAGTTTAACTCCGCTTCGATGATGGACTGGAAGCTCGGCGGAAAGATCGAAGGGCTCGAGAGCATCAAGGACGCACGCAGCTATGACCCGGAGCATTTCGAGTATTTCACCGACGATAACGGCTGCGGACTGAAGATCGTCAACTCCAACACGCGCTATTATCTCGGCTATTACCCGAGAGGCAATATTGATGAGTGCCGCATCGTGGGCTTCTCCACGACGGAAAAATCATATTCCGTCATGGGCATCCGCACCGGTGATGATGAGCTGGAGGCAAAAACCTCGCTGCTCGACTACGGATACAGCTTAAAAGGCGGCGGCTATAACAGCTGCCGTGCGTCTAACGGCCGGATAAGCGTGTTTCTTTCGTTTGAGCACGGTACCGTCACAGGTGTCGCGGCTTTTTTGAAATGATCACAGGAGGTAAAACACATGAACAAGTATCTTGACATTTCTCCCGAGGTTGCCGAAGCCCTTAATAACGGCAAGCCCGTTGTTGCCCTTGAAAGCACCATTATTTCGCACGGTATGCCCTACCCCAGAAATGTGAAAACCGCTTTGCTCGTTGAGCAGACCATTCGTGAAAACGGCGCGGTTCCTGCCACCATCGCCATCATCGGCGGCAGGCTCAAGGCAGGTCTTTCCGAGGCGGAGATAGAGTATCTCGGGAAATCCGGAAGAAATGTCGCAAAGGCAAGCCGCCGCGACCTCGCCGCACTCATCGCGCGCAAGGCAGACGGAGCTACCACCGTTACGACTACCATGATGATCGCACACATGGCCGGCATCGGTATATTCGCGACCGGCGGCATCGGCGGCGTTCACCGCGGCGCGGAAACAACCATGGACATTTCCGCCGACCTTGAGGAGCTGGGAAACACCCCCGTCATGGTCATCTGCGCAGGTGCAAAAAGCATACTCGACCTCGGCCTTACGCTTGAATATCTCGAAACCAAGGGTGTTCCCGTTATCGGCTACGGCACAAACGAGCTCCCCGCATTCTACACGCGTCACAGCGGCTTCGGAGTTGATTACCGTGCCGACTCCCCTGCCGAGCTTGCCGCCATGTTCAACGCGCAGAGGGAGCTGGGCTTAAAGGGCGGTATGCTCGTCACGAACCCCATTCCCGAGGAATATTCCATGGACAAGGCAGTTATCGATGCCGCCATTGAACATGCTCTCAAGGAGGCCGAGGAAGCCGGCATCAAGGGCAAGGAGACCACTCCTTTCCTGCTCGCAAAGGTCGTTGAGCTCACCGGAGGCGACAGTCTTGACAGCAACATTCAGCTTGTTTTGAACAACGCCCGCCTTGCGGCAAAAACAGCCGCCGAGCTTGCAAAATGATTTAATATGACGAAACTCCGCAACACGCCGTGTTGCGGAGTTTTTCGATGTCTTATCTGTTTCTCATCACGGTCTTCATGCGCATACCGTGGTCAAGAATGCTCTTGCGCAGACGCAGGTTTTTGGGCGTGACCTCAAGAAGCTCGTCATCGGCAAGGAACTCAAGGCACTGCTCAAGACTGAGCTGTCTGGGCGGAATGAGGCGAAGTGCCTCGTCCGAGCCGGAAGCGCGGGTGTTGGTCAGGTGCTTGGTGCGGCAGACATTGACCGCAACATCGTCGCTCTTGGGGCAGACACCGACTATCATACCGGCATAGACCTTGGTGCCGGGGCTAATGAACATTGCGCCGCGCTCCTGGGCGTTCCAGATGCCGTAGGCAACTGCCTCGCCGGTCTCAAAGGCAATGAGAGAGCCGGTGTTGCGGCGGGCGATATCGCCCTTGTATGCCTCGTATTTCTCAAAAACGGACGCCATGATGCCCTCGCCCTTGGTATCGGTCAAAAACTCGTTGCGGTAGCCGAAAAGTCCTCTTGACGGGACAAGATAGGTGAGCTTTACACGGTTGCCCACAGGCAGCATCTCGACAAATTCGCCCTTGCGCGCACCGAGCTTCTCCATGACCGAGCCCATGTAGTCCGAGGGAACATCGACGACGACGCGCTCGATAGGCTCACAGGTAACGCCGTCTATCTCGCGGTAAAGCACGCGGGGAGGCGACACCTGGAACTCGTAGCCCTCACGGCGCATGGTTTCGATGAGTATGGACAGGCTCATTTCGCCGCGGCCTGCGACATTGAAGCTGTCGGTCGCGCCCTCCATCTCGCTGACGCGCAGGGAAACATCCTTGAGTGTTTCGCGCATGAGGCGGTCACGGATCTGACGGGAGGTGACGAACTTGCCCTCGCGGCCCGCAAAGGGGCTGTCGTTAACCGAGAAGGTCATTTCGAGGGTCGGAGCGGAGATTTTGACAAAGGGCAGAGGCTCGGCCGCGCCCTTTGCGCAGACAGTGTCGCCGATGGTTATATCGCCGATACCGCTCATTGCGATTATATTGCCTGCCGACGACTCGGTTACGGGGACCTTGTTCAGTCCGTCAAACTCGTAAAGCGATACCGCCTTTGCCTTCATGGTCGGTGCGTCGGGGTTGTGGTAATTGCAGACCTCGATCTCCTGATTCTGACGGATAACTCCGCGCTCGATACGGCCGATGGCAATTCTGCCGACATATTCGTTGTAGTCAACGCTGGAAACGAGCATCTGGAAGGGGCTCTCGATGTCCTGCTCGGGTTCGGGAATGTACTCGAGGATGGTATCAAACAGCGGCTTGAGGTCCGTTCCCGGAACCTCGGGGGAATAGCTTGCGGTACCCTGACGGCCGGAACAGAACAGCATCGGGGAATCAAGCTGCTCATCGGTTGCGTCAAGGTCCATGAGAAGCTCAAGAACCTCGTCAATGACCTCGTGGATACGCTGGTCGGGACGGTCGATCTTATTGACGACGACGATGACCCTGTGGCCCAGCTCAAGTGCCCTTGACAGCACAAAGCGTGTCTGGGGCATGGGACCCTCCGCCGCATCTACAAGCAGGATAACGCCATTGACCATCTTGAGGATACGCTCGACCTCGCCGCCGAAGTCTGCGTGTCCCGGAGTGTCAACGATATTGATTTTCGTATCGCCGTACTGTACGGCGGTATTTTTCGCCATAATGGTAATGCCTCGCTCACGCTCAAGGTCGTTGGAGTCCATTACGCGCTCAACGATCTCCTGATTTTCGCGGTAGACGCCGCTCTGCTTGAGCATCTCGTCGACAAGCGTGGTTTTACCGTGGTCAACATGGGCGATTATCGCCACATTTCTGAGTTTATTCATCAAAAACTCAACTCCTAAATCAAATTCAACACGAAAATGTATTTTAACACTCAAAGCATTGAATTACAATATTTTTTTGCGATTTTTCGTCAAAAACACGCCCCCGAGCTTTGAAAACTGCTCGGGGGCGGATATTTTGCACTTTTACATTTTCTCGGGTGCGGAAACGCCGATTATGGAAAGCGAGACCGCTATGACCTTGCGCACGGTGTCTGCAAGGCAGAGCCGTGCCTGCAAAACGCCCTCCTGCGCTCCCTTTATGCGGCAGGAGTTGTAGAAACGGTGGAAGCGTGCGGCAAGCTCGGTGACATACTTGTTAATGCGGCTCGGGTCATAATCGCGGGCTGCAAGGCGAATTTCCTCGGGCAGGGCCGCAAGCTGCTTAATAAGCTCGCGCTCAGCGTCGCTCGAAAGCAGGGTAAAGTCAACATCCTCGGCATTCGGCACGGCATGTCCCTCGGCTGCAAGCGCGGCAACAAGAGTGCAAATTCTCGCATGGGCATACTGGACATAGTACACGGGGTTTTCGCTGTCCTGACGCAGAGCAAGCTCGAGGTCAAACTCCACGGGGGATTCGGGACGAGAGTTAAAGAAGTAGCGTGCCGCGTCAACGGGAATTTCATCGAGCAGATCCGACAGGGATATCGCCTTGCCGGTGCGCTTTGACATACGCACGACCTCGCCGCCGCGGGTGAGCTTGACGAGCTGCATAAGTACGATATCGAGCCTGTGCTCACCGTCAAGACCCAGCGCATCCATTGCGCCCTTGAGCCTTGCGACATGGCCGTGGTGGTCTGCGCCCCAGACATTGATGACCTTGTCAAAGCCGCGCTGTTCAAACTTGTTGCGGTGGTAGGCGATGTCGGCGGCAAAGTAGGTGTAAAATCCGTTTGCACGGCGCAGAACATCGTCCTTGAGCTCGAGCTTTTCGATATCCTCGGGCTTTTTGCCCGCCTTGAGCAAATTCTCGCCGAGTATCTCGGAGGTCTTGAGCCACTGCGCGCCGTCCTTTTCGTAGGTGTAGCCGCGCTCGGCGAGCTTATTGACACTGTCGGCAACATAGCCGCTTTCGTGCAGGCTCGATTCGTAGAACCACTCGTCGTATTTAATGCCGTAGCGTTCGAGGTCTGCCTTCATCTTGGGCAGATTGTGTTCAAGACCGAACTGCGCCATCAGCTCGTGACGCTCAGACCGGCTTTTATCCAGCCAGCTCTCGCCGTATTTTTCGCAGAAAAGCCGTGCAAGCTCTTTAATATCGTCGCCGTGGTAGCCGTCCTCGGGAAACTCCACTGCGTCCTCGCCCTTAACGAGCTGGAGGCAGCGTGCCTCGATGCTGCTTGCAAACTTCTCTATCTGATTGCCGGCGTCGTTGACATAGAACTCGCGCCAGACATCATAACCCGCTCTCTCCAGAACGGAGGCAAGTGCGTCGCCCAAAACGCCTCCACGGGCGTTGCCCATGTGCATGGGGCCGGTGGGGTTTGCGGAAACGAACTCGACCATGAGCTTCCGGCCCCTGCCGATATCGCAGGTGCCGTAGCTTTTGCCCTCGGCGTTAACGAGCTTGACGACATCACCGTACCATTTATCGCCCATGCGGAAATTCATAAAGCCCGGTCCCGCGACCTCTGCGGTCTCAAACCAGCTTCCCTCAAGCTGCATATTCGCAATGAGTGCTTCTGCGACCTTTCTCGGCGGCATACGCATGAGCTTTGCCGACGCCATTGCGAAGTTTGCCGCATAGTCGCCGTTTGCGGTGTCCTTGGGTATCTCGACGCTGCCGTTGAGCGTAAGACCCTCGGGCAGCTCGCCCTTTGCCGCGGCGGCAAGATACGCGTCGTTTACAAGCTCGGTTATCTGTTCCTTTGCCATCTGTATCATATTTGCCATTTTATCTCAGTCCCTTTACACTTATTTTCAGTTTGTTTTTGCTGGAGACGGTGTGCTCCATGTTGACGACATAGTCGATGCACAGCTCGCCGCCAAAGTCGTCCAAGGCTGCATTTATCTTCCTTGTTTCGACCTCGAGTGTAGCCGAGCCAAACTGGGTATCATAGAGAAAGCTGCTCTTTTGCCCGGGTTTAAACTCCATGCACGCATTGAGAGTGCCCGCGCGCTCGACCGTGACCGAATTAGGTCTTACCTCGACCCTTGTCGCCGTTCCGGCAAGTCCGGTCAGCTCGCTTTCGAGATAGTATATCTCAAAGCCGTCCTCTGTGCGGGTATAAACGCCGTCGGTCACAAGCTCGACGGTATCGTCCGCTGTTCCGTTAAAGTCCTGAACGCCGGAAACCGTTATCAGTGCTTTCATGGCTCAACCTCCAGCGGTGCAGGCTCAACAAATCGCACCGGACCTTTGAGCTCACCGAGAAGTACGGGTGCAAGCGACATGAAATCCTCGGTGCTGCCGGAGGTGAAATACCGCTCCGAGGCAGGTCCGTCGGACTGTGCGTCACATTCGTCAAGATAAGCCTTCAACGCCCTTGCGGAGGCATCTGCTGCTCCGACAAGCTTCGTTTCGGGCAGATAACGGCTTATTGCATCGACGATTATGCCGTAGTGCGTGCAGCCTAAGAGCAAAGCCTCGACCTCTGCCTCTTTGACAGGCTCGAGCGTTCGTTTGACGACATCTTTAACCATTGCATCGTCGGCACTGATGTGACCGCTCTCTATCATCGGGACAAACTCCGGACAAGGCACTGCGATGATCTCGGCATCGGGTCGAAGCTTATTAAGCTCCGCCTGAAACGCACCGCTTTTAATGCTCGTTGCGGTTGCGATAACGCCGAGCCGCTTTTTGCCTGTGGCGGCAAGCTCCTTAGCACCCGGAGTCAGCACGCCGACTATGCGCAGCTCGTTTTCCGCAAGGATATCCTGCGCGTTGCTGGATATTGTTCCGCAGGCGGCGAGGATCGCCTTAACGCCGAAGCTCTCGGCAAAGGCGATGTTCTGTCGGGCGATGGTGCGTATCTGTGCCTTGGATCTTCCGCCGTAGGGCATACGGCCCGTGTCCCCGAAGTATATTATATTTTCGTTCGGCATTAGTCGGCGCAGCTCGCGCACGGCGGTCAGACCGCCGAGGCCGGAGTCGAACACGCATATCGGTTTATTATTCATAGCAATAATACTCCAAATTACTCTAACTGTAATATAATATGCTAAAACGCAGTAAATTACAAGGTTTTTTTAGTGTGGAATTGGGACAGAGAATTTGATATAATGAACTGATATTATTAACGATCGGAGGCTGTGCTTTGAATATAGATTTGACCGGCAAAGAATTTCGCAGGCTGCTCGACATGGTGTACATCGGAAACTGGGTGCTGAATTCCACCCGCGCGTCCGACCGCTTCGAGGATTACGACCTCGTGCAGGAAAAGCTGTTTTCGCTGTGTACGAAAAACGGTATGCGCTCATTGGTACAGACCTGGCACGGTCATGTGTTTCCGTCCAAGGCATACGAGGACGGCGGCATTCACGAGGCGATAGCCGACTATGAGGACGCCGTGTTTTTCGACATTCTCGCCGAGGAGCTTGCCCGACGCGACATGGCCAGTGACGGTTTAAGCGATGACGATGTTGCCGCTCTCGCGCTGCGAATGGACGAATACATGGCGGAATTTGAGAAAAACGGCGTTAACAATCTGAAGGTGGACATATGATTTATTCTTACACGACCGACAGCCCCGTCGGTGCGCTCACGCTCTGCGCCGACGATGAATTTATAACCGAGCTTTATTTCGGCGACGACGGCAAAACCGAGCCGAATGGGCTTATTTTGAAAGCGGTGCAGGAGCTTGACGAATACTTTTCAGGCAGTCGAAGGAGCTTTGATCTGCCGCTTTCACCGCAGGGCACGGAGTTTCAGCGCAGGGTGTGGAAAGCCCTATGCGACATTCCCTACGGCGACACGCGCACATACGGCGAAATTGCCGCGGCGGTGGGTAACGGCAGGGCCTGCCGTGCAGTCGGCATGGCAAATAACCGCAACCCCATTGCGATACTTATCCCCTGCCACAGGGTTATCGGTGCCGACGGCAAGCTCACGGGCTATGCCGGAGGTCTGCAAACAAAGGAATTTTTGCTCTGTCTCGAGCATAAAAACACATAAAACGCGCAACATAAAGGTATCGGTTGTCCGATACCTTTTTTGATTTGGAGCTGAAGTTCATGAAAATGACAAACGATGAATACAAGCAGTATTCCGACTCCCGCCAGCCGCGCTCGAATATACTCGGGAATATGTTCAAGGCATTCTGGGTCGGCGGCGTTATCTGCTGCGTTGGCCAGCTTATAAACGACCTGTTCATGCAGCAGGGGTTAAACAGGCTCGACGCATCGAGCGCAACCTCCGTGACGCTCGTTCTCATAGGTGCGCTGCTAACCGGCTTCGGTCTGTATGACAGAATGGCGAAGTACGCAGGCGGCGGCACTTTAGTACCTATAACGGGCTTTGCAAACTCGGTCGTCGCCCCCGCTCTCGAGTTTAAGACCGAGGGCTTTGTGACCGGCACTGCGGCAAAGATGTTTATAATCGCAGGTCCGGTAATAGTTTACGGCATAGGCGCAAGCGTCATCTACGGACTGATATTATGTTTGATAGGGTGATAAAATGGCAAAACGAAAAAAGAGAAATACCGGCTCACTGCCGGAAAAGCAGAATGTTGCATACCGCGATTACCGCGGCAGGGACAATTCGATAAGCAAGACTCACGAGCCGAAAGCTCCCGACGGAGTTGCCGGCGACTGGAGATAAAATAAGCTGCCTCTGTTTGAACCTGCAAATATACATTCTTCGGGCGTCGGCCATGGAAAAGCTCGGTGATACGCAATGTATCACCGAGCTTTTCCATATTCCGATTTACTTGTCGTTTGCGGCAACCGCGTATTCGATGGCGGTCAGAGTGCCGTCCTCGCCGACTGCGAGCTTTAAGACAGTTGAGCCCTCCGTGTACTTGTACACATCGCCGACCTGCTTAAATTCATCGCCCATGAGCTTCTGAGCATCCTCGAGCTTCATGCCTATCCTGACACCCTGCGGGGTCTGAACGGTATCGTCGGCAACGGTGATGCCGGTTATTCTCTTTGTGCCGTCAACATCGTTTACCATGACCTCGAAGCCGTCGTAGTAATAGAAATAATCCTTGCCCTGATATGCGCAGCTATCGGACTCAAAAGTGCCGTTAACAGGCTCGCCGAGAGCCTCCAGCACCTTTTCGGCAGGGTCCATGATGCCGAACTTAGTATCGCCCGAGGTGTAGTACAGCTCGCCGTAATCGGGCGTGTATTCCTTTTTGCCGCCCTCCTCGCGGGGTTCTGCCGTGCCGCAGGCGCACAGCGCGAGCAGCGTAAGGGTGGCAAGTATAATTGCAGTTATTTTCTTCATAGCTCATTCTCCCAATGTCCAGCTCTTAAGATAGCCGTATTCCTTAAGCTCCGCCTTTTGAGCGGCTAAGAGCTCGTAATAGTCTTCGCACTTTTTTCCCCAGCACGCGGAAATCTCCGCATCGTCTCTGCGGTCGGGAACCTCGTACTTATCGGCAAGCAGCTTTCCGAAATACTTTGACAGCTTTTGCGCTCCGTAGACATTCAGATGCAGGCCGCCGTCATAGGTATCGGACTGCATATCGAGGCCTATCTCCTCGGCGCAGGGCAGAAGATTTATATAATCCAGCCCGTTTTCCTCGGCATACTCGCTTATCTGCTCGTCCCACTCGTCGTACCAGTGAGGCCACAGGCTCGGCGATTTTATAAGCACAAGCTCCGCTCCGTTAGATTGACACAGCTCGCGCATTTTGTCAAGATAGTACCAGCAAGCCTCGCCTATCGTGTAGTCCTCGAGAACGGGAACATTCGGCAGTTTCGTCATCGGCTTTGTGTCGGCACGCATGAGGTAGCCCGACACGGTGACCGGCTTGCGCGTAAAGATATACTCAAAATCCTCCGAGCTTAGCTCGTTCCAGCGTGAGTGATAGCGCAGCAGGGGGATAAGATAGCTTATCATGTCCTCGTCGGTGCACATTGACGCTTCAATCGCGTCGATTTTATGCTTTGACAGCGGCATACCGTCAAGCGCCATTCGGTTATACGCCTCGCTCTGCGGCTCGGAGTATTTCATCGCCTGCACATTGTACACAACGACCGCGGGACTTTCCTTTTCCAGCGCCTCCTCGAGCAGATAATACGACTGCCAGATAAGCTGCTGTGCAGAGCCGCGGATATAACTCGTTATGCCGTAATCCTCCCACATTGTTACGGGGGAAAAGTTTTCGTACACCTCGCAGTCTCCGATGAAAATGACATCGTGGGGCTGCGTTTCGTTATAATATTCCGCCGTCATTGCGCCCTCTAAAACGCCCGACATATACTTGGGCTGCAAGAGCCTGCCCAAAAGCCACACGGCGGCAATAACCAGCACAAGGCACAGTGCAAGACAGATGATATGAACTTTTTTGCTTTTATTCTTTGCCATGGCTGCCCTCAGAATTGATTGTATATAAACTGGCTGGAATCGTAGCCCACGCCGTATGCGCCGAACACCAGAATCGCAAGTGCAAGAAGTCCGAACACGACATAGGGCACGGCGGTCTTTTTCCACAGAAGCTCACGCACCGAGCCGCACTTTTCCTGCACGCAGGAAACCGTAAACATCAGAGCAATGCCTATGCCGGCAACGAGGTAATCGGCGGCGGTAAGCCCGAGGTTTAACAGCTCGCCGGAGAATGCCTGCACCCAGTTATTCGTCGTAAATATCGAGGCGAACGCCTCAAACGACACCGCAACATCACGGTAGCAGTCGAGAATTCTGAGCGAGCACATGAGCAGGAAGGTGCGCAATATTTCAAACACACGGTAGCCGAAGCTGCTTGTGAGCCTTGCGTTTTTCTCTCTGAATTTAACCGACAGGGGCTTAAATTCCTCGGCAAGCAGGATGAAAAATGCGTTCAGCAGTCCCCACACGACGAAGTTCCACGCGGCGCCGTGCCACAGGCCGGTGAGGAACCATGTCACGATGGTGGACACATACACCGACAGCTTTCTTCCGAAGCCGTCGGAAATGCTCTTGCGTGCTTTTTTAGACAGCTTGAGAAGCCACGGCGCAACGCTCAGCGGGTAGAAAATGTAGTCCTTGAACCAAGTACCCATGGAGATATGCCAACGCCGCCAATACTCGGCGATGTTGCGCGAAAAGTAGGGCCGTATGAAGTTTTCCCTGACGGAAACGCCCAGCACCTGCGCAATACCGATGGTGATGTCGATGCCGCCGGTGAAGTCGGCGTAAAGCTCGGCGGCATAGAACACCGCTCCGAGGAACACATACGCTCCCGAATATGTCGCAGGGTCGCCGCACAGCGCGGTGACGGCAACAAGCAGTCTGTCGGCAATGACGAGCTTTTTGAAGTAGCCCCAGAGTATGCGCTGCAAGCCGAAGCTTATCTGCTTAAAGTCGGCTTTATGCTCGGCAAAAAGCGTGTCCTTCAAATCGCCGAAGCGGGAAATAGGGCCTTGGATGAGCAGCGGGAAAAACGAGGTGAAAAGTGCAACCTTTAGTATATTACGCTCCGGCTCGACCTTCTCCCAGTACACATCGATGACATAGCTCACCGTCTGGAAGGTGTAGAACGATATGCCAAGCGGCAGCACCCAATCTACCGCGGCTACATCGGTTGAAAACAGCGAATTAAAGTTAAAGATAACAAAGTTCGTGTACTTCAGTGCCGCAAGAATGCCGAGGTCAATTACCAGCGCGAGGATGAATATCGCCTTGCGCTTTTTCTCGTGCTGCTTTTTGTACTCCTTGCGCTCCGGGCGTGAAAGTGCCTTGCCCTCGTCGGAGGCAAGATACGCCTTTTGCTTTGAAAGCGAGCTGCCCATAAGGTTTGTCGCCGCCCACGACACCGTGACTGTCGCCGCCATGAACACAAGTCCCTGCCAGCCGGCGCAGGCATAAAACAGCACATCGGCACACAGCAGCAAAAGCCACTGCCGCTTGCGTGGGATTATGTAGTACAGCGCAAACAGGATTATCAGAAAGGCTATGAAGCCATACGATGTAAACAGCACGGCTTACTCGTCCTGAAGTCTGGTGACCATGTCGAACATGGCCTTGGCGGAATTAAAGTTCTCCGGTGTTATCTCCCTTGCGGGGATGGTGATGTCAAACGCGTCGGAAAGCTCGGAAATGAGGGTGACGATATCGAGGCTTTCAAGATATGCGTCGTCAATGAGGGTGGTGCAGGTCTTATAATCGACCGTAAGACCCAGCTCGTCGAGGATGTCAAATATTTCTTCCATTGTATTTCTCCATAAGTGAATTTCTGTCTGTTTTTCCGTTCGGAAGCATGGGCAGAGTGTCCATGCGAAACAGCTTTGAGGGTATCATATAGCGTTCAAGCTCTTTGATCAGATAGGCGCGCACAGTCTTTTCGTCGGCAGTGCCCATGTAGTAAAGAAGCAGCTTCTTTTTTTGCTTATCAAACAGGCAGCAGGCACTCTCAACGCCCTCCGCCATGCAGGCGCAGGCCTCGATCTCGCCAAGCTCGACCCTGTGTCCCATGCTTTTTATCTGATTATCCTTGCGTGACACGAACACAAGCTCGCCCCGCTCGTTTATCCTGCCGAGGTCTCCCGTGCGGTAGATTATCTCCGGATAGTGACTGTTGAGCGGATTTTGTACGAAAGCGGAAGCGGTTTTTTCGGCGTCGTCGTAATAGCCGAGGGTCACCGCCGTTCCTCTTATACATATCTCCCCCGTTTCACCCTCGGAAGCCTGTGTGTTATCCTCACGCAGGAGGAAAAAGCCCGTATTGTCAAAGGGTCTGCCCACGGGGATGGGCTCGGTTTCGTCAAACTCGCGGTCAACGACATAGTAAAACGACATTCCCGTCGCCTCGGTCGGGCCGTAGAGATTTATAAACCTTGCCTCGGGTGCTGCCTTCTGCCACAGCTTGAGCTGCTTTACGGGGAACACCTCGCTGCCGAAGCACACGGTGCGCAGATACTCGGGTCTGCCCTCGTCAAATGCGCCCAGTCCCGACACGAGCGTGAGTGCAGACGCCACCCAGCACACGGTGTTTATCCTGTGTCTGTTCAAAAATGCAAGCACCTTTAAGGGCGACATGAACAGGCTCTGCTGCATTAGATACGCCGTCGAGCCGCATTTTATGACCGAGAGTATCTCCTTCATGCAGGCATCGACATACAGCGGCACCTGCATTGCAAAAACACTGTCCCCGGCTGCCCCGATAACAGGGCAAAGCGCGTTGGCGTAGTCAATGAGCGAGCGGTGGCAGGCGGTAACGCCCTTGGGAGTGCCGGTACTGCCGGAGGTAAAGACGATGTATACGGGGTCTGTGTCGATGCTCGAAGAGCGAACGGCGGCAAGCGCATTTTCATCTGTCTGCGCCGAAAACAGTTCCCCGCAATCGATCACTCTGTCGCCGTAACCGAGCTCGGCTGCCGTTTCCTTCGAGGTCTCGTCGCAGACTATCGCCCTCGGAGAGAGCTTTTTTAAAATCATGCGTATCCGGTGCAGCGGCATACCGATATCCATCGGCACATAGCAGCAGCCGGCATAGATGACCGAGAAAAGGGCGCATATCGTTTGCGGTGCTTTTTTCATGAACACCACTACCGGCTCGTTACAGAGCCCTCTTTTGATAAGCTCGCTGCCGCCGGCTCTTGACATTTTGAGCAGATCGGCAAAGCTCAGGCTTTGCTCCTCGTCGGCAAAGGCGGTTTTTTCTCCGTAAAGCGGTGCGGTTTTTTCGAGAAATTCAAGAATATTCTTCATTTCAGTTTTCCATTACATACGGTCTGGTCTCAAGCTGCGGATACAGGCTCGTGTCAAATCTCCAGTACTGCACACTGTATTTTACAAGCTCCTCGCTGGTTTTCATGAAGCAGCGCAGATGCTCGGGACCGACATTGCAGGCATCGAAGTGGTACCAGCCCGTGCCGAGGTTTACAAGACACCAGAAGTGCTGCGTTCTGCCGTTTAATCTCTCCACACTGAGCACCTGGCAGTCTATCTTTTGCAGCAGCGCATAGGTCGTTGCGTAGAATGTGAAGCAGTCGCCCGCGCCCTTGGTCAGACCTCTGTAAGCCTCTGACTTCCAGTCGGTCTTGTCCGAATCGCCGGAATAGGTGATGTTGGAATAGACATAGTCAAAGATGGCGTATGCCTGCTTTTCAAGGCTCATGCCGTCCTTGAGTATTCTGCCGAGAACCTTGTCGACTTCGGCATTGAGCTTTTCGTCGGTGACTTTGTTCTCGATAAATTTGTACTTGACCGTCACGGAGCTTTCGTTGCCCTCGTGATCCTTCGCCTTATAGGTCACATCGTATTCGCCGACCTTCTTTGCGTCAACCTTGGACTTATCGACCGTCAGCTCCGGCTCGGGGTCTGCGTTATCAACGGTGAACACCTCTTTAAAGTACGCAACTGCTTCGCCGACATAACAATAACGGTCGCGGGCAGCGTAGATAACCGGCGCGGTCTTGTCCGGCGATATTACCGCCGTGGCCTTGACGGTGGTCTGATTACCCGCTCTGTCGGTGAGTGTTATCTCAACTTCCTGCTCGCCCTCGGTGTCCCAATCCGGCTCGGAGGTAAAGCTTGCCTTGACGCTGCTTACATCCTTGATGTTTTCAAGGAACTTTATCGGCTCGCAGTAATAGCCCGTGCTGCACGGACATTTGATACCGTCGGCGGTAGGCGCGGTGGTATCCTTAACGGTGACGCCGACTGTTTTGGTAACCCCGTCCTTTATGAGTCTGACCTCGTGTGCGCCCAGACTGTTGAGCATAAACGGCTCTGTTTCCATGGTATAACCTGCGTAATCCGCGCCGAGCTGCTTGAGAAGGCCTGCCTCGGAAAGCATGTCGTTTGACGCTTCAAACTGCGCAACAGCATCGCACACTATAAGCTTGCCCTTGACCTCAGCGGTGTTGCCGCCCTTGTCGGTGGCCTTTATATTGACTTCAAAGCTGCCCTTTTTGCCCGTATCGGGCTTGGACACAAATTCGTAGCTGACTTCGGTGGCGTCATCGCAGCCGACGGCGAAGTCCGCTGCCGTGACCTCTCCGCCGGTCTTAACGGCGACGGGAACGAGATCCGGAACGGGTGCGGTGGTATCGACTATGCGCAGAGTTGAGGTATATGTGTTTCCGTCAAACTTTATCTCAACCTTATTATCGCCGAGCTTTGTCCAGTCGATGGAGCTAAGGTCTGTAAGAAGCTCCGCGTTATCCCTCTCGACGACCATGAAATCCTTGAGCGTGGGGTGCGGCGTGCCTGCCTCATAGGTCAGCACATCAATGGTTCCGAGCACCTTGACGGTGGTCTTTATCGTCTGCTCGTTGCCGCAGGAATCCTTCAGAATCACGGCGCAGTCATAGCTGCCCACCTTGCCGTAAACCGGCTCTGTCTGCCACCTGACGGTGTATTCCGATGCGTCCTTTATTTCGGTGAGCGCATCCTCGGGCTCCATGCTCTTGTCGTCGACGGTGATGCTCGGATTTTTTGCCTCGGCCTGCGGAGCTTTGGTGTCACGGACTATCAGCAGCACCTTGCGGCTTGTCTCCTCGTTCTTGACGGTGAGAACATATGTTCCCTCCTCCTTGAGGCTGACATCGGCATCGCCGACATAGCTTGCCTTGCTTCCGTTTTTCATGAACGCGCCGGCATCGGGAGCGCCGTTGCCGAGCTCAGCCCTGAGAAAAATGTGCATTCCGCGGTAAACGCCGAACACAACAACCGCCGCGGCAACAGCGATGGCAAGCACTATCGCAAAGGCAATTAAAAGCCCTTTTTTCGTCTTTCTTTTTTCCTTTACCGCCGTTCGAGACATAATGCCGATACCTCCGTACACGAAGAGTCGATTTTTGACAAATATATATTTTATCACACAACATCTTGTATAACAACGATTTTTTGTTAACAAAAGTGTTGTTGAAATAAGTTTCCGCTCATGGTATACTCTGCCCTAAGCATATGCAAATGCTCTAAGTCTGTTTCGGGCTTACGAAAGGAGCAAAAATGAAAAAAATTGTATCGTTTTTTCTTGCATTTATAATGATATTTGCCCTGTGCGCCTGTAACGACAAGCCGCAGGAGACCGCCGTGCCCTCGCCGGAGAGCACCGAGCCGGCCTATGTGCCCACAAGCTTCCGTAATTACGGTAAGCGCACCACGGTCCACTCCATGCCGCAGAAGATTGTCACCGCCGGTCCTAACTGCACCGAGGTCATGTGTGCTCTCGGTCTTGCCGACAAGGTCATCGGCAAGTGCATGACAAACCACTCAAAGGGTGCGCTTGACGAGTACAAGGATTCTTATGCCGATATTCCCACACTTTGCGAGGGTTACCCCACGCTTGACGATATCGTTAACAGCGGCTGCGATTTTCTCTATGCAAGCAGTTGGATTTTTACCGACACTCTCACGGTCAGTATGCTTGAAGACAAGGGCATCATCGTGTATGTCAACGAAGCACAGACATATGACGAGCTGTGGATGGAGCTAAGTGACCTGAGCCGCGTTTTTCATATTGAAAGTATCGGCGACGAGCTCTCGAAGGCGCAGACCGACAGGATAACCGCAGTCGGCGATGTGATCAAAGAAGCAAAACCGAAAAAGGTTCTGGTGCTCGACAGCTTTATCGGAGAAAAGGTCTTCACCGCAGGCGGCTCAAACATTGAAACCGCCTACATCACCTCTGCCGGCGGCGTGAATATTTTTGAGGAGCTTGAAAAGCCGTGGGATGCCGTGACGGTCGAGGATATAGTAGCCGCAAATCCGGATTACATCATAATCCACGATTACAAGGGCTCAAGCTATGACGACAAGGTCAAGGCTCTGAAGGAGTCCCCCGAGCTTAAATACCTCGACTGCGTGAGAAACGAGTGTTTTATAAAGCTCTCGCTTGAAAACCTCATGCCCGGCATTCGAAGCGCCGTCACCGTTGAGACCATTGCGCATACGATGTTTGCCGATTTGTTTGCGGCCCCACAGCCAACGGAGGCACCGAAGAAGCAGGATGTTTAAAAAAGCCTATGTTGAAATCACGAATATCTGCAATTTAAGCTGCGACTTCTGTCACGGCACAAAGAGAACTCCGCACCGGTTAACGGTAGCGGAGTTTGATTGCATTATGCGCAAGCTCAAAGGTCACGCCGAGTATGTCTATTTCCACATCCTCGGCGAGCCACTCACGCATCCCGAGCTTTCGCGTTTCCTGTCCTGCGCCGCCGACAGCGGCATGAAATGCTGCATAACGACAAACGGCACTCTCCTTGCCGAAAGCGAATCTGTTTTGCTCAACGCGCCGAGGCTGCACAAGCTGAGCGTTTCGCTGCACAGCTTTGAGGCAAACGACGGCGGCGATATGAAAAAGTACCTCGATGATGTCTGCTCTGTGTGCGCTAAGCTCGCCGCTAAAGGCACGATATGCGCGCTCAGGCTGTGGAACGGCGGCGGTGCGGATAGACTAAACGGCGATATTCTTGCTGTTTTGCGCGAAAAATTCTGCTGTGAATGGCAGAGTAACCGCGACGGCTTTAAGCTTGGACAGAATTTGTATCTTGAAAATGCCGCTAAATTCGACTGGCCGGATATCGGTGCGCCGAAGCGCAATGTGCAGTTTTGCCAAGGACTGCGCGACCAGATCGGCATACTGTGCGATGGCACGGTAGTCCCCTGCTGCCTTGATGCCGAGGGCAGCATCGCGCTGGGCAATATTTTCAGGCAAAGCCTTGATGAGATTTTGAACAGTGAGCGTGCAAAAGCGCTTTACCGCGGCTTTTCAAACCGAGCTCCGGCAGAGGAGCTGTGCCTGCGCTGCGGCTTTGCCGAGAGGTTCAGCATTTGACTATGATGAAAAGACAAGGCCTCAGCTCATTTTCACTGCATATATCGGCGATGGCTTTCATGCTGTGCGACCACTTGTATCTCACGCTGCTGCCAGATCTCCCCCTGCTGCGCTGCATCGGCAGGCTTGCCTTTCCGCTGTTTGCGTTCATGGCGGTCCAGGGCTGTTTTCACACCCACTGCTTTAAAAAATATCTGCTCAGGCTTGCGCTGCTCGCCCTCATTTCGGAGGTGCCGTTTGACCTGCTTGTCGGCGGCACGGTGTTTTACCCCGACCGGCAGAATGTCATCTGGACTATTATTCTCGGGCTTTGCTGCATTTGGGCGCTTGAGCGGCTTAAATCGGTCGAGGGAAAAGCCGCCGTTTTGTGTTGGGTGGTGCTTGCCGCCTCGTTTGCCGCCGCCTATGTCGCAAGGGTCGATTATTCCGGCGCGGGAGTTTTGACCCTTCTTGCCTTTTACCTGTTCTGCGGCAGCTCGGCAAAGTGCAAAGTCCTGCAGCTTCTCTCGCTGGGGTTTATTAATCTCGTACTGCTTAATGGCATGAGCTTTGCTTTTCCGCAGCAGGGTCTTGCGGTTTTGTCGCTGGTTTTCGTTTGGCTTTACGACGGCAGGCAAGGTCTTCACGGCAGGCCGATACAAATCGCAAATTATCTGTTTTACCCTACGCATATGCTCATACTTGCCCTTTTGACAATATAAAAATGCACCCGGGCGGGTGCATTTTTCAGTATTGAAGAATGGGTGCGGAGCCGTCATCCTCGCATTTGGTTATTGATTTAATGACCGCCTCATAGCTATAATTTTCGTTTACGAAAACAGTGAAGCTGTCGCCTGCCTTCTTGCCGAGAATGGCTTTGCCAAAGGGCGATTCGCGGCTGATAAGCCCCTTGAGAGGGTCGGTACGAATGGTCGTGACGACCTGAATCATCTGCGTTTCATCGTCCTCGGGGATATATATCTCGACCTTATCGTACAGTCCGACCTCGTCCTCAGCCGAGTCGGAATCTATGATATGCGCCGACTTTATCATGTTTTCAAGATAGCGTATGCGGCTGCCGTTGCGGTTTTTGACGCGCTTTGCCTCTTTATACTCGAAGTTCTCGCTGAGATCGCCGAAGGCGCGGGTGCGCTTGACCTCCTCGATAAGCTCCGGCATAAGGCGCTTGCGCTCGTCAAGCTCGGCCTGCATCTTTGCGATATCCTGCTTTGTCAGCTCATCATACATTTTTACTGCCCCCTGATGGATCGATTTTCTTTGGTGTAAACTTTTGCACGCCCCATATGCCGACCAAAACCGCAACCATTGCCACAGCCGACAAGAGGGAAAACGGCTCGCCGAGCACGAACACTCCGGTGAGCACGGACACCACCGTTGTGAGATTGCACAGGCTTATGACATTCGCCATCGGCGCATTTGCCACGGCGTAATTAAAAAGCCAGTAGCCGACAACCGAGGCAAAAACGGCAAGGTAAAGTGCCGCAAGCACAAAGTCGAAATCGGCAAGGGGTCTTATTATCGCCCCGAGGTCGCCGCGATGCTCGATAGCGGCAAGCACGGTGTAAAACACCGCACCCATCAGCTGCATAATAAATGTACGCTCATAGACGCTGAACTCATCGGAAATGCCGCGGCTCACAACGCCGTAGGCAGCGCCCGTGAGCACTGCGAGGACAAGAAACAGTACGCCGACAAAGCTCACCGAGCCGCCGCTGTTTTCGGCAAGCGTTATCACAACGATACCGGCAATCGACAAAAGGCTGAACAGCCATTGTGCCTTGCCGGGTCTGTCCTTTAAGAACACTGCCGCCATGATAAGCGTGACTATCGGTATCATCGCTATCATGACGCCTGAAAAGGCTGTGTTCGTGTAGCGCAGACCGTACTGCTCGCCGATAAAATACACGCAGGGCTCAAACAGTCCGAGCAGAAGCAGCATTTTTACATTCTTACCCCTGAGTTTTAGCTTTGCCTTGCCTAAAATGAGCGGAACGAGCAGGATCGCAAGGGCGATATCGAATCTGTATGTAAGCAGGACAAAGGGCGTTGCGCTCTCCTGCCCTATCTTGGAGGCTAAAAAGGTGAAGCCCCAAAGCGTGTAAACACCGGTGGCGGCAAATATCGCCTTGTAAAAATTCTTGGTTTTGCTCATGCCGCTTTTCTTGTGACCTCCATTCCGTCGCTGAATATGACTATGCTGCCCTCAAGGTCGGTGCGGTAAATCGTCACATCCGCGTCACTGAGCCTTGAAAGTGCCTCCTCGTGGGGATGACCGTAGCTGTTGCCGGTCTCGCAGGAGATGACGGCAATCTTCGGCTGCACCTCATACAAAAAGCGGTAGCTGCTCGAACCGGATGAGCCGTGGTGGCCGACCTTTAAGACATCGCATTTTAAGTCTGCTCCGTCCTCAACGAGGTCGCGCTCCGCTTTTGAGGTCATGTCGCCGGTAAACAAAAAACTCGTATCGCCGTATTCAAGGCGCATAACAAGGCTGTCGTCGTTGAGATTATCGTACTCCTCAAGCGGCCCTATAAACTCAAACTCCGCCTCGCCGAGCTTAAAGCTCTCGCCGATCGTCGGAACTGTCAGCTCAAGACCCTTGTTCTCCACCGCTTCGAAAAATATCTCATACGAGGGAGAGTTTCCGGCATACGGAGATGTAAACACCGTGCCGACCTCGAAGTTTTCAACGACGGCGTCAAGACCGCCGCAGTGGTCGGCGTGGGCATGGGAGCAGACGATATATTCAAGTCTGTCAATGCCGCGGTCATTCAGATAATCAACAACCGCAGCGGACGCGCTCGGCTCACCTGCGTCAATGAGCATATACTCGCCGCCGCAGCATACAAGCTCGCTGTCTCCCTGACCGACATCTATATAATGCACATAAAGTCCGTCCATGGGAACGGTGACCTTATTGCGCTTATCCATTATGCCTTGGTAGATAAAAAGCCCTATGACCAAAACGACAATGACCGCCGCAAGAACGGGATTGCGCTTTGCAAAGCTCACCATGCTCTTTACTTCCTTTTTGCTCACACTTGTCTTTCTTCTGCCCATATCTGCCTCCAAAGCAAAAAACTCAACACCGATTTTCTCATATCGGCATGAAAAATGCAAGTTTTTGCTTTTCAAAACAGTTAAGTTCCTCTATAATATAATAAATTATTTAAGACAGAGGTTTTTATGAAATACATTCTTGTTATCGGCGACGGTATGGCTGACGATCCCGTACCTGAGCTTGGCGGCAAAACACCGCTTGAATATGCAAAAAAGCCCTTTATTGACGACTTGGCCGCAAAGGGTGAGGTCGGCAGCGTGCTGAATGTTCCCGTGGGACTTCCGGCAGGCAGCGACACCGCCATAATGTCCATCTTCGGCTGCGACCCTAATTTGTACTACACGGGCAGAGCGCCGCTCGAGGCGGCGGCAACGGGAATTAAGCTAAACGCCGGCGATGTCGCCTATCGCTGCAATATGGTCGCCTACGAGCAGGGCGATATGCCCTTTGAGGAAAAGCGCATTTTGTCCCACTCTGCAGGCTCGATAGACGGCGCGGTTTCCGATGAGATAGTCACCGAGCTGTTTAATGACCCCGAGTTTGCCGAGCTTGCCGAGGATGCCGGAATGAGCGTTAATCTCGGTCACTCCTTCAGGCACATTGCCGTTCAGTCGCAGGCGGATATAACCGGCATTAGGCTCATTCCGCCGCACGACCATCTCGGCGAAAAGATTGGCCCGCTGCTGCCCTCGGGCTGCGAAAATGCCGCGGTGCTGCGCAGGCTCATGGTCAAGGCAAACGAGCTTCTGGAAAAAAGCGCGCTGAACGAAAAGCTCATTGCCGAGGGCAAAATGCCGGCAAACGGCATTTGGTTCTGGGCGGAGGGTACTGCGGTCGCGCTGCCCGATTTTGTCGAGAAAAACGGACACAGTGGCGCTGTCGTATCCGCCGTTCCGCTGTGCCACGGCATTGCCGCCCTTGTCGGACTGGATGTTGTCTGCCCCGAGGGTGCAACGGGTGAGATTGACACCAATTATGAGAACAAAATGCAGGCGGTGCTCGACATTCTCGAGGATAACGACTTTGCCGCCGTACATGTGGAAGCTCCCGACGAGTGTACCCACAACGGCGACCTCAAGGGCAAGATACAAGCCATCGAATGGCTCGACACGAGAATGCTCTCCCCCTTGGCAAAGGCGATGGACGCAAGGGGCTGGGATTACAGAATACTGTTTTTATCCGACCACAAGACCCTCACCGCAACGAGAGGTCACGAGGGCGGCTATGTGCCGTATATGCTGTACGACAACCGTAATAAAAGCGGCTGCGGCCTGCCCTACACGGAGGCAAGCGGTCTGAAAGGTCCGCAGGTCAATTCGGGTGTAAGCCTGATGAGCATACTGTTTGAAAAATGAAAAGTATCAGCGAAAAAGCCTACGCAAAAATAAATATCTCCCTCGATGTGATCGGCAAGCGCACCGACGGCTACCATGAGATGCTCATGGTAATGCAGTCGGTCACGCTGTGCGACGATATATCCATACAGCTATGCCAAAACGCAAAAAGCAGTGCCGAGTGCAATCTGCACTTCGTGCCCGGCGACGAGCGCAATTTGGCAGTGCGTGCGGCAAACCGCTTTTTCGAAAGGGCGGGTATCGAAAATGTCGGTGCACACATCTCGATTAAAAAGAACATTCCCGTCGGTGCGGGCATGGCAGGCGGCTCGACCGATGCCGCCGCCGTTATCAGAGGTCTTAACAGGCTCACCGGTGCAGGACTGTCCGGAGATGAGCTTCACGAGCTCGCCGCCGGGATAGGCTCGGATGTCGCCTTTTGCATATCCGGCGGCACTCAGCTTGCCTCCGGCAGAGGCGAGGTGCTCTCTCCGCTGCCGTCGCTGCCCGATTGCAGCATAGTTATCTGTAAGCCGGAGTTTTCGATATCGACCCCCGAGCTTTTCCGCAAGCTCGATTCGGTGAAGCTGCGCTGTCACCCCGACACTGCCGGCATCTGCACTGCCTTGGAAAGGGGTGATCTCGGCGGCATCGTGCGCAGGATGTACAATGTCTTTGAGGATGTTCCCGACCGCCGCCACGCCGCAATCTCCGACATCAAGAGCGTTCTGCTCGATAATGGCGCGCTGGGCGCTGTAATGACCGGCACGGGCTCTGCGGTATTCGGCATTTTTGACGATGACGCCACCGCCCGAAAAGCCTGTGAAAAGCTGGGACACGAATACGAGCACTGCTTCCTTGCGAAAAATATGCGCTCCGTAGATGTTTAATAAAGCAAAAATCCGCCGATACTATACTCAGTACATAGTAAAGGCGGTTTTTTTATGTATAAAAGCAGGATGAAAATCTGGGAAGCATCTCTTTTGCTCGCACTGTGCTTTTCACTGTGCCTCGGCACTTGGGCGCAGGCAAAGCAAAGCTCGCTGAGCAGCTCACTTGTGCGGCTTCATGTTATCGCCGTATCCGACGACGAATATGAGCAGGCCCTCAAGCTGCGGGTGCGCGACGGGGTGCTTTCATACATCTCCCCGAAGCTTCGCAATGCGAAGTCTGCGCAGCAGGCGCAGGAAATCATCAAAAGCGAGCTTGACGGCATAAAAGCGGCAGCGGAGAGCTCGGCCGAGGGCAGAAGCGTTGAGGTCACGCTCAGTCAGGAGTATTACCCCACCCGCAACTACGAAAAGTTTTCACTGCCCGCCGGAAAATATCAGTCGCTCAGGGTCATTCTCGGCGAGGGCGAGGGTCACAACTGGTGGTGCGTGGTGTTCCCGCCGCTGTGCATATCCGCCGCCGAGCAGGAGCAGGTGATGGAGTCGATGAGCGAGGATATGCGCGGCATCGTCACCGAGGAGGACGGCCGCGAATACAAATTCCGCATCCTCGAATTGTGGGGTGAGCTTATGGAGCTTATAGGTGTATAAAAAAGTTCGGGTCAATGACCCGAACTTTTTTATACTTAATCGACCTCGACAACGCCGTCTTCCTTGACGGTGACGGTTGCGCCGGTTTTTACATATTCCAAAAACTCATCGCCCAGTGAGTCAACAACGGGCATTTTTGCGTCCGTCCAGACATCGCCTAAAATTGCGCCGGAGGCGGCAAGCGGATCGATGGGCTTTGAAAACAGCATACAGGCGGGCTGCTTGCCGGAGGAGCAGACGGTGAACAGCACCATGCCGCCGGTGGTCGAGCCGATGGTCATGGGCAGGCACAGTGCCTTGCCGATCATGGGCTTTTTGTATATATCAGCATTGTTCTGGTCGCCGCACTTCATCTTCTTATCACCGAACATCATGCCCATCTGGTAGCTTGCAAGAGTGTTGAAGCCGCCGTGAGAAACGAGAGCCTCTGCTGTGCAGGTGCCGGGAACTACGACACGGCCTTTGAAAGTCTTCATTTCCTGCCCCCCTTTTCGGTCGTTATGATGCCGAGGATATCAGCCTCGTTGTAATACTTTGCGCTGGTGTAGGTGCGCAGCTTATTTGAGGAGGTGATGACAGCCTTTTTCTTGCACAGAGGATTATTCATATACATAAGCGGACAAATGTAGCTGAGGATAATGCCCTGACGCTTGAGCTGCTTTGCATAGGGGGTCTTTTCAAACTCCTTGATTACCGGCGTGGAGGCGGTAAAAACGGTGGGAACGGTGACCTTTTTAAGCCCGTTCTTGTTAAGCTCCTTACCGACATTCTCCGTCCAGTCGATGAGCTGGCGCAGAGTCATATGCGGACAGCCGACAAAGCAAAGCTGGGGATCGGCATCGGGATTTTTCCAGATGACGGGGTAGTTTGCCTTGACGCGCTCAAGCTCTGCATCGTCGATGACATAGATCTGTGCGCCCTCGGCGATAAGGCTCTCGCCCTGCTCGACGGCCTCGGGAGTGAGGTTTTCGATATGGTACAGGCCGACTGCGCCGTTTGACGCGGTGGCTGCGCCGAAGTCCTTGAGATAGGTGCAGGCCTCCTCGTCAAGCTCGCTGCCCAGCCACTTGTCAAGGCCCTTGACATAGGGGACCTCCTCCATGACCTTCATGCCGATGGCGGAGCCTAAAAGCTGTGCGTCGGGCTTCTTTTCGCATTTGAGCTCGACTACCCAAGTCGCCTTGCGATTTTCGTCCAGCAGCAGACCGAACTCGGGTACAAAGCCGGCTATCGAGCCCATAAGCTCTATCATGCCGGAGTTGCGGTTGCAGCGCGCACCCAGAACGGAGTTTGCGTATACAACGGCGGACGATTCCGCCCACGAGAGGATATCGCCCTTTTGGGGCTTGTTGCCCACCTGGTCGAGATAGCAGGTGCAGGTGTAATCGTCGTCATTGGTAATGCCGAGCTTCACGAGCTGTTTCTCGTAATCGTCCTGATAGGTGTACATGAACTTCTTGAAAACGAGGTCCTCGATAAGATTGCTGGGCACATTCTTATCCAGCGGCTTGGGGTCGGCGGTGAATTTCTGATCGGAGGTCAGGCCTGCGTCGATTATCTCCTGATAGAGGTCATAGACCGGCTTCATGACCTTCAGGCCGAAGCTGATAACGGTGTGACCGTACTTGGAGGTTATCGGCACCATTTTCTTTGCACCGAAGGTCTCACCGTACATCACGAGGGTCTTGACGACCTTAGCCATCGTTTCACCCTTTTCGCCGTTTAGCATCGCCTGCTGTTCGGGGGTAAGTAACATGGGCATTTCACATCCTTATATTAATAAATTTTGTTATCGAATTAACAATTCTATTTTATAGCAATATATCCCTAAAGTCAATAATCGAAAACGCACTTGCTGTTCAGCAAGTGCGTTTTTCTCTCAGGGCTGCATATTTACCTCGGGCATCAGCTCATCGGATATCTTGCGGAGCATATTTGAAAACTGTTCCGTTTCCTCCGCGGAAAAGCTCCCGTCAATGCGATCGACGACGGTCTTGACATAGCTTCGCATGATGTCGGTATACCCATAATACTTATCCGACAGCAGCAAATGATATTCGCGCCTGTCGGTCTCGGAATTCTGCTTTTTGAGATAGCCCTTTTTGATGAGGTTATTGACCTTGTAGGTCGCATTCGACTGCGAGATATTCAAAAACTCCGCAAACTGACCTATCGTAGGCTCATGAAGGGCATGGATGACCTCAATAGAGAACGCCTCCATTGCACTCAGCGAGCCCTCCCGTTCCCGAACAAGCTCAAAGATCCTGCGGAAAAACTCAAGCTTGAACTTGTCATAAACCTCTAAAAAATTCTCCTCCAGCATACCGTTCTCCCCCTTAAACACGGCTTTTTTATTATTGTAAGCTAAATTCACTCTTTTGTAAATATCCGTTTT
>JAEDIN010000007.1 GCA_016292445.1 Oscillospiraceae bacterium
GAGGACATCACAAATCCCGATGCAAGCCCCGCTCAGCCGCAGGCAACCGCCATTCCCGGAACGCAGGTCATAACACCTTGAAAAACAGCATCCCAAAGGATGCTGTTTTCTTGATTTTTACGGTCGAATGTTGTATTATCGGATATCATAGTCTAAGGAGTGGTTTTTTATGAGTTACATCCCCACAGTCGAGCAGGCAAAAGAGCTTGTCGGCCGCTTCAATAAGGACGCGTTCCATCTTCAGCACGCCGAGACCGTTTCAAAGGTCATGGGCGAGCTTGCTAAGGAATTTGACCCCGAGCGTGTGGATTTTTGGGCGGCTGTCGGTATGCTGCACGATATAGATTTTGAGCTCTACCCCGAGCAGCACTGCGTCAAGGCAAACGAGATGCTTCACGAGCTTGATATCGACGAGGAGATGATACACGCCGTTATCAGCCACGGCTACGGTATCTGTATCGATGTTGAGCCGACTCAGTTCATGGAAAAGGTGCTGTATGCAGCCGACGAGCTTACGGGCCTTATCGGCGCGGCTGCGCTCATGCGCCCCAACGGCATTTCCGACATGGAGGTAAAGTCAATCAAGAAGAAATTCAAGGACAAGAAGTTTGCAGCCGGCTGCTCGCGCGATGTAATAATCCGCGGTGCGGAGATGCTCGGCTGGGAGCTTGAGACCCTGATGCAGAAAACGCTTGACGCGATGAGAGCTTGATGATAAAGCTTTTTATTGCCGATGTAAGCAGGCTGGATATCAAAAAGGCCCTGCCGCAGGTGTCCGCTTACCGCCGTCAAAAGGCACTGCGCTGTCCGGACGACGAAAAAAAGCGTTGCTCCCTCGGCGTTGAGCTTCTGCTGTACCGCGCGCTGGGTGCGGATAAGCCTCTCAGCTACTCGCTCGGTGAAAACGGCAAGCCGTATATTGAGGGCGGCGCGTTCTTCTCCCTTGCACACAGCGGCAAATACGCGGTGTGCGCGGTTTCAGACTGCGCAGTCGGCGTTGATATCGAAGGAGCGAGGAAAAACTCGCTTAGGCTTGCAAAGCGGTTTTTTACCCGGAGTGAATATGAACGCATCGCCGCAAGCGGCGAGCCCGACGAGCTTTTCTGCCGCCTTTGGGTCATCAAGGAAAGCTACATAAAGGCGACCGGCAAGGGGCTTAATACACCTCTTGGCTCCTTTGAGGCAAATGACAGGATAGGCGAATACTCAACTGTGCATTTTGAACGTGACGGCTACCATATCGCCCTTTGCGCAAAATGCGACAGCATCGGAGATATTGAGATCTATGATGAAGAGATTATTTGACAGCACGGCGGTGCGCTTCGTGCTTGTCGGCATCGTGAACACCCTGTTCGGCGCAGGCATAATGTTCGTGTTTTACAACTGCCTGCACCTGAACTACTGGCTGTCCTCGGCGTCGAACTACCTTTTCGGCAGTATACTCAGCTATTTTCTGAACAAATATTTCACCTTTGAGTGCAGGGAACGAAGCGCAAAATATATTCTCCGCTTCATTGTGAACATTCTTGTGTGCTACTTTGTTGCCTACTCGGTGGCAAAGCCGCTGATCGCGCAGCTTATAACGAGTACCTCGGTGAGTGTGCAGGAGAATGTCGCGATGCTCGCCGGAATGGTCATATTCACAGTTTTGAATTACTTCGGGCAAAAGCTTTTCGCATTCAAAAAGGAATAAAACCGTTGGAAAAATCCAACGGTTTTTTCATATTCCCTCGAGCAGCTCGGGAAGCTCGGCAAGGCTTCTTATCTCGTAGTCTGCCGGTATATGCGGGTCACAGGGCAGGCCCTTTGGATTAAACCAGCAGGTCTTTATGCCGGCGTTTATGCCGCCGAGAATATCCGAGCTCAGCGTGTCGCCCACGATTATCGCTTTGTCCGGCTCAAAGCCCTCTATCGCTGCAAAGCAGGTGTCAAAAAACTCCCTGCACGGCTTATTAAAGCCTATGCACTCGGAGATGAATATGCCGTCAAAGTACTTTTCTATACCCGCGCTGCGCAGTCGCCTGTCCTGAACATTTGCCGTACCGTTTGACACGATATACAGCTTATATTTTCCGTAAAGTGCCTCGAGCAGCTCCGGCGCACCGTCAACAAACCAGTGGCCGATGCCGAGCAGGTATTCATAGGTTTTCTGCACCATTTCGCCGGGAATCCTCATTCCAAGCTCGTCAAACAGAATATTAAACCGCTCGACAAGCACCTGCTCACGGCTTATCTCGCCCTTTTCCAGCCGCCGCCACTGCGCGGCGTTTATCTCGCTGTACCTCGCTATCAGCTCATCGCTTGCCTTTATCCCGATATGCTCAAAGGTCTTTTTTATTGCCGCTGCTTCGGCTTTGCCGAAGTCAAGCAGCGTATCGTCAACATCCAAAAACACAAATTTCATCATTTCAGTGTACCGCGTAAAAACTCCATTTGTCCGTAATCTGCTTAGGCGCAAGCTCGATGAGCTTATCAAGCCATATCTCATATGTAAGATTGTAATTATCAAAAAAGCTTATGCAGGTCTTGCCGCCGTCACGGCTAAGTGAAAATCTGACGGTCTCTCCGTTGTGTCCGAAAAGCTCGCGGAGCTTATACTCAAGGGGCCTAAAGCCGGGATAGCCGACACCGAGTCTGAACGCATCGTGTAGTCGCTCCTCCGTCTCCGAAAACCAGTCCCAGAATCCGCAGAGCTTGTCAAGCTCCGGCTTTTGCAGAGCAAAGCGCGGATTTTTCTGTGCAAGTATCTCCTCGACGGTCAGAGCATATTTTGCCTCGACCTCGGGAAGCTCCTTTCGCAGTACCGTCATTTTCTCCCTCGCCTGCTGCTTCCTGTCCGTTGCCGCATACAGCATTGCCCATGAAAGATTGAGCAGCGGCGGCGAGTAGCCGAGGCTCTGTGCCTCGTACAGCTCATACTCGGCTTCATCGTACTGCCGCATCATCACAAGGCAGGCCGCCATGTTGCCGTGGATAGAGCCTATAAGCGGCTCGGCCCGGACCGCCGGCAGCTCATCGCGCTGAGGCATATTCAAAGCACATTCCAAGGCACGCATATAACCGCCGAGCGCAGCTTCGTAGTGTTTCTCCTCGTGCAAACACTTTGCGAGCAAAAGGTAAACCATGTAAAATTCCGGCTCGCGCTTTGCCGACTCCGTCAAAAGCACCGCGGCGCGCTCGCGAAGCCCCGTCTTTTCATAGCACACTCCCACAAAGAAATACCACGCAGCAAAATCCTCGTCGGTATTGCAGAATTTGAACAGGTTGTCGAGCTTTTTCATGCCGCGCACCACGTCTCCGCGGCTGATGAGATTAAGCGCGGCAACAAGCTCAAATCTTGCCGCCATATCGTCTGTAAACGCAGGGTCCATGATATCGCCGAACATACGGGCATGGATATACCATGCGTTTTCAAACGCAGTTTTTACCCGCGATATTTTCATCGCCCTGCCGATAATCTTATTCCGTTTTTCTCTGAGCTTATCCGACATAGTATCTCCCACTGCAGCAGTTTTTTATATAATACCACAAATCCGAAAAAAGAAAAGAGCCGCCGTTCAAAACGGCGGCAGGGTTCGTTTTATGAATTATCTGTTCTGGTTGTTGCGCTGATTCTGATTGTTGCGCTGCTTTTCCTGATTTTCGCGGTTCTGCTCGTTGTTCCGGTTCTCGCGGTTCTGCTGATTCTGGTTGTTGCGCTGGTTCTGATTGTTCTGATTATTCTTGTTATTTGCCATTTTGATTTTCCTCCAAAGTTTTTCGCATTTTCATGCATGTATAGCTTGCCGCAAAAACGCAAAGAATATACATCGCAAGAAAAAACAAGAGGATTTTTACTATGCTGCTTATAAAAAACGGGCTTTTATTTACAATGAACGAACCCGAACCGTTTTACGGCGACCTGCTTGCCGACAAAGGCAGGCTTGTTCGGGTCGGCGGCAAAATCGCCGCAACGGGCGATATGCAGGTCATAGACGCGCAAAATATGCAGGTCTACCCCGGATTTATCGACGCCCACAGCCACATCGGCATCTCCGAGGAGAAAACCGGCAGACAGGGCGACGACTGCAACGAGGGTACAGACCCTCAAACCGCTTGTATGCGTGCGATAGACGCCATAAATCCGATGGACAGTGCCTTCCACAACGCGCTGGCGGCAGGTATAACAGGCGCAATGGTAGGCCCAGGCAGTTCAAACCCAATCGGTGGACAGTTTGCCTTTATCAAAACCGACGGACGCTGCGTTGACGACATGGTGGTGCTGGCACCCGCCGCAATCAAGATAGCCCTAGGAGAAAACCCCAAGGTCAATTTCGGCACTAACGGCAATATGCCGATGACCCGTATGGGCATCGCCTCGCTGATAAGAGAGGAGCTTTTTGAGGCACGGCAGTATTTTGACGACAAATCCGCTAAGCCTCGCTTTAATATGGAATGTTACCGTGAGCTCTTCGAGGGCAGGATACCTCTGAAGGCCCATGTGCATCGCGCCGATGATATTTTCACCGCCATACGCATTGCAAGGGAGTTTGGTCTGGGACTCACCCTCGACCACTGCACCGAGGGACATCTCGTAACCGAAAAAATAGCTGAAAGCGGCTTTCCGGCAATAGTCGGGCCGTCGCTCGCCTCACGGAGCAAGAACGAGGTGTGCCGCTCGGATTTCAGCACCGCCGGTGTTTTGGACAAGGCAGGCGTCCTGGTCGCACTAACCACCGACCACCCCGTATCCCGCATTCAGTATCTTCCGCTGTGTGCAGCCCTTGCCGCCAAAGAGGGACTCGGCAAAATGCAGGCACTGCGCACCATAACCGTAAACGCCGCAAAGATCTGCCGCGTCGACGGGCGTCTCGGTACTCTCGAAGCAGGCAAGGACGCCGACATCGCAATTTTCAGCGGCAGTCCGCTTGATATAGACAGCTCGGCGGTTTATACCGTCATTAACGGCTGCATAGTCTGGAAAAACGAACAGGTAAACGGCTGACCGAAGCTCGGTCAGCCGTTTATTCTTATTGGCAGGCACTCAGCACCGCATCGAACGGCTCGCCCGGCATTTTCACAAAATACCATCCGAGCTGCTGGCAGCCGACATAGCCGCCGTCTATGAGCCTGAGTTCAACCGTTGTTCCGTCTTTCATCTCCAGATACAGGTGTCCCTGCGTCGGAGTCTCGTAAAAGTCCGGCATTGTTTCGTAGTCTATGAACACAAATTCGCTGCCGCAAAGCTCATCGATAAAGCTTTCAAACTGCTCGTCTGTGAGCTTATCAAACTGCTTGTAATGGTCAATATGACTTTCGTAGTTCCAGTCGTAGTGAGTCAGATACTTTATCTGTGCCACATTGTTTCTTATATGCAGTCTGTCCTCAAACAGGTCCTTTCCCGTATTCAAACCGATGCCGTCATAATTATCTAAAAGCTGCAGGCTTTGCGTTCCGTCATACCATTTCTGCCAAATGCAAAGGCGAAAGCTTTTGTCGTAGCCCTTTACGGTATACACCGAACCGTCGTATGTGGATGCAAAATTCTCCTTCCATACCTCCTTGTCCGTCCATTCGTCAAGATTGCCCTTTGCTTCTCCGACATACTCACCTATCATAGCCTCTGCGGCGGCGTTATCGCCTTCAAAGGCTATGCTTTGCGTGTAGACAGCGCCGTTATAAACAAGGCAGCCTATCATATCCGGCTGCACACCGGGTCTGAGCTCGGGCGGCACAAAGCTCGGGGTGTATACCTTGTATTCTCCCACGGGCTGCGGCGTCTGCACGGCCTCCGGTTGTTTTGAAATGCCGAAAGCACCCGCAACAACAAGGCAAAGGCACGCCGCCATAGCAGCCCACTTCACCCATGCTCTGTTCTTCCCGCTCACTTCTGAGTCAATGATGAAATCATCTCTTATCTCGCCGATGGCGTCGTTCAATTTGTCTGACCTCATAACCAGATATCCTCCTTTTCCAGCTGCGCACGGAGCTTGTCTCTTGTGCGCTTTAGCAGCATTTTGACCTTGCTTTGGCTGAAACCGAATCGGGTCGAGATATCTTCAATGGAGTCAAAAAACCAGTAGCGGCGCAAAAACACACGGCGTTCATCGGCCTTGAGCATATCGAGAAAGGCGTTAAGCACCTCCGCAAGCTCCTTTGCGCTAAGCTGCTCGTCAAGGCTGCGCTCGGATGCTATGCACTCCTCCAGCTCCTCCAGGGCGAGTGCGGTTTCTCCGCTGCCGCGCTTTTCGGCGCTTTTGCTGCGGTACTTTTTAAGCGATATTCTGCGGGTTATTTTTCCGAGGAAGGTCGATAGAATCGCCGGACGGTGAGGCGGCATGGCGTTCCACGCGCCCATATATGTGTCGTTTACGCACTCGTTTGCATCCTCGTCATTGTTCAAAATGCCCTTGGCTATCGCATAGCAATATTTTTCGTATTTTTCTTGCGTGTGAGCTATCGCCGCTTCGTTCCTTTGCCAGTACAGCTCAACTATCCTGCTGTCCTCCATCTCCTCACCCCCGTTTTTCGGTTTCACTTATCATCTGCCGCTTTTTTGGAAAAGGTCACGAAAAACCGGAAAATTAAAGCTGCTTTAATTCGCTCACTGCGTACTTGACAAAGCGTTTGACCGCCGGTGACGCATGCTTAACAGACGGCAGTATCATGCCCAGCGTAATTTTCTCCGGAGGAGACACGGGTATTTTTGCAACATCGCAGTTCCAGCCGTGCATCAGAAGCTCATTTGTGATGCTTATGCCGAGACCGTTTTCGATGAGCGCCCACGCCGAAAAGCTTTCGTTGGTGGAATAAACGATGTTCGGCACGATGTCGTATTTATTGAGCATTTTCATTACATCCTCATCCTTGCCCATTGCCGGCATTATAAACTCCTCCTGCTCACAGCGGTCAAGCGGAAACTCCTCGGCGTCGGCAAGGGGATGATCCTTGGGAAGCACCGCTATCATGGGGTCGTCGGCAAGCGGTATCCAGTCGTAGTCGATATCGTCGCCGCCGCTTAGCAGACCGATATCGGCTCTGCCATCCTCTATCCACTTCAAAACCTCCTGCCGGACACCCTCCATGAGGTTTATGTTGATGTTCGGGTACTTCTTTTTGAAGTCGGCAATGACCTTGGGCAGCCAGTGTGTGGCTATGGAGGAATAGGCGGCAATGTTTATAAGACCGATGTCCAGGCCGTTGATATTCGCCGCAAGCTCGTGCATACGGTTTTCCTGGCTTAAAAACGCTCTGACCGCAGGCAACATCTTTTCGCCCTCCGCCGTCAGCACAACGCCCCTTGTCGTGCGCTTTAAAAGCAGAAAGCCGAAATCGCTCTCCATTGCCGAGATGAGCTGACTCACACCCGAGGCTGTGTAGTTTAGCTTTTCCGCCGCCCTTGTCAGACTACCGCACTCCGCTGCCGCTAAAAACGCCTTGCATCTTGAACTTTCCATATTTCTCTTCCTTTAAGTTTTACTTAATTTAGCCTAAATGCTTTGTAACTTTACTTTATAATAACATACGCTTATAATGCAATCAAGCTAAAAAAACAAGAAACAAAAAAACTTTTCCGGAGGTATTGATATGAAAGCTCTGTCACCCAAAACTTTAGTATTTCTCGCAGTCATCAGCCTGCTTCTCACCGTGTTGTTCACCTACCTTTGGGCAAGCCTCGCGGGTGTTGCATCCACCGTATTTTCCGTGCTGGTATTCGTTGCCGCAGGCGTTTTCATCTGCTGCATCAATATTATTGATAAAAGCTGATATTTTTCTCTCTCTCAACAATTTTTCCAGGAAGGACCTGCGGCCGGCACCGCAGGTTTTTCGTTTTGTATAAGATAAACGATAATTGCAAATTATAACGGATGATACTGTTGACAAATACCCCCACGGGGTATATAATCGCAATCAGAAAATACCCCCGGGAGGTATAATTATGGATAATACTGAAATGCACTCCTGCTGTATGAAGACCAAAATGCGCTCCGAGCAGGAAATTAAGCTGCTATTAAACCGCCTTAACCGCATTGAGGGACAGGTTCGCGGCATTAAAAAAATGGTGGAATCCAACGCCTACTGCCCCGATATTATCATTCAGGTCTCGGCGATAACCGCCGCGCTGAATGCTTTTAACCGCGAGCTTTTGTCAACACATATACGCACCTGCGTTGCCGACGGAGTGAAAAACGGCGACGACGGGAAAATCGACGAGCTTGTCGATACGCTCCAGAGGTTACTTAAATGAAGCAGTTTAATGTTGCCGGAATGACCTGTGCCGCTTGTCAGGCAAGGGTCGAAAAAGCGGTGTCAAAGCTGCCGGGAGTCACTGCTTGCTCTGTGAGCCTGCTGACAAACAGCATGGGCGTTGAGGGCACCGTCTCCGACAGCGAGGTTATCCGCGCCGTTACCGATGCCGGCTACGGTGCATCGTTAAAAGGTACGGCATCGGCAAAAAGTGCTTCCCCCGATGAGGACGCTCTCGCCGACCGCGACACTCCGGTTTTAAAGCGGCGGCTGTTTATCAGTCTCGGATTTCTTCTCATTTTAATGTACTTTTCGATGGGTCACCATATGTGGGGCTGGCCCATACCCTCATGGCTCGAGGGCAACCATGTTGCGATGGGGCTTATTCAGCTTCTGCTCACCGCGATCATCATGGTCATTAACAACAAGTTTTTCGTTTCCGGCTTCAAAAGCGTTCTGCACGGTGCGCCGAATATGGACACGCTTGTTGCACTGGGTGCTTCGGCCTCGTTTTTGTGGAGCGTTTATGCGCTGTTTATGATGACCGACGCACAGATAAAGGGCGGTGCGTCAGCCGCCGCCGTGTGGATGGACGAGTTCTATTTTGAGTCGGCGGCAATGATACTTGTGCTTATAACCGTGGGAAAAATGCTCGAAGCGCACAGCAAGGGCAAAACCACCGATGCTCTCAAATCGCTCATGCGTCTTGCGCCGAAAACCGCTAATGTCCTAATAGACGGAACAGAGCTTACCGTGCCCGTCGAGGAGCTTAAAAAAGGTGATGTATTCGTCGTTCGCCCCGGTGAGAGTATTCCCGTTGACGGCATCGTTTTAGAGGGCGATACCGCGGTTAACGAATCTGCGCTGACCGGCGAGAGCCTGCCCGTTGACAAATCCGTCGGCGACGCGGTATCCGCCGCAACGATAAACACCTCGGGCTTTATCCGCTGCGAGGCAACTCGTATCGGCGAGGACACGAGCCTTTCAAAAATAATCAAAATGGTCAGCGATGCCGCCGCAACTAAAGCACCTATCGCAAAGATAGCCGACAAGGTGTCGGGAGTTTTTGTACCCGCCGTTGTGAGCATCGCCGTGATCACTCTGATCGTCTGGCTGCTCATCGGTAAGCCCTTTGACTTTGCCCTTGCAAGAGCAATTTCGGTTCTGGTCATTAGCTGTCCCTGCGCATTGGGACTTGCCACTCCCGTCGCTATCATGGTTGGAAACGGAGTCGGCGCAAAGCACGGCGTGCTGTTCAAAACCGCCGTGTCCCTTGAGGAAGCAGGCAAGGTCAAAATAGTTGCTCTGGATAAGACCGGCACAATCACCAAGGGTGAGCCCGAGGTCACTGGATTGTACCCTGCCGAGGGTGTGACGGAGAATGAGCTGCTAAATGCCGCATATGCGCTGGAGGCAAAAAGCGAGCACCCCCTTGCCCGTGCAATAGTTCGGGAAGCCGAAAAGCGCGGACTTAGTGCCGACGAGGTGACGGATTTTAAAGCTTTGCCCGGTAACGGTCTGACGGCAACGCGCAAGGGCTTGACCGTCGTTGGAGGCTCTGTCAAATTCATCTCAACGCAGACGCATCCGGAGGCGGCTGTGCTGTCCGAGGCGGAGGCTCTTGCCGACAAGGGCAGCACCCCGCTGCTTTTCGCCGAAAACGGACGGATGCTGGGCATAATCGCCGTTGCCGACGCCGTTAAAGCAGAAAGTGCCGACGCTGTTCGGGAGCTTAAAAGCATGGGCATTGAGGTCGTGATGCTCACCGGCGATAATCTGCGCACGGCACAAGCGGTCGGACACGAGGCCGGCATAGACAAGGTAGTTGCCGGAGTGCTTCCCGACGGCAAGGAGGCAGTGGTAGCAAAGCTCAAGTCCCTCGGTAAGGTCGCGATGGTCGGTGACGGCATAAACGACGCACCTGCTCTTACAAGTGCGGATATCGGCGTTGCGATAGGCGCAGGCACGGATGTTGCGATCGATGCGGCAGATGTCGTACTCATGAACAGTAAACTAAGCGATGTTCCCGCCGAGATTCGCCTGTCCCGCGCGACGCTGACAAATATCCGCGAAAACCTGTTTTGGGCGTTTATCTATAATGTTATCGGTATTCCGCTAGCCGCAGGCTGCTTTATCGGGCTGTTCGGCTGGCAGCTCAATCCCGTATACGGCGCGGCGGCAATGAGCCTTTCAAGCTTTTGCGTTGTGACAAATGCTCTCAGGCTCAATCTTTTCGATATGTACTCGTCAAAGCGTGACCGCAGAGGCCCAAAGTCCGTCTCGCAGGCCGAGCTGAGTGCTTTAATAAATGAAATCAATTCTGTTCAGGAGGAAAAAGCAATGAATAAGACCATGAAAATCGAAGGAATGATGTGTCCTCACTGCCAGGCACATGTAAAGAAGGCTCTTGAGGCCGTGAGCGGCGTTACCGCTGCCGAGGTCAGCCACGAAAAGGGCACGGCAGTCGTTGCCATGTCGGAAAATGTGGACAATGCCGCATTAAAAGCCGCAGTCGAGCAGGCAGGCTACACGGTAAAAAGCATCGACTGAAAACCGGCAAGGCAAACAGGCCGGTTTCGTTTGAAACCGGCCTGTCTTTGATTTATATTCATATCATCAATGTCAATAATATTATCTTTAACCATGTGAACTGTCTTTTTTGCCTTTTCCGTCTATTATATTGCGCTTTGCGTAGATAAGTCCGATGACGAGCGTCATTGCGTCGATGCCGAGGAATACCCAGAACAGCGGGTTTGTCAGATCAAAGCTGTTGCCCAGCACGGTGAAATACACAAGGCTCGGCAAAAGTGCAAGCATTGAGCCCGAAAGATATGCTAAGTACGGCGTTCTCAACAGTCCGAACATCACCCCCTGTGCCTCCATTGAAAGGTGCAGCGTGTGAATTGCAAAGCAAAAGGTGAAGCTGTATTTACCGGCATTGTCGAAATACCGTTTCAGCTTGGGATACTTGTCCATCATCTTATCAAAGGTCAGTTCCTTTGAAAACCTGCCGATGAGGTACGACACGGATATACACATGGCAGTTCCGATAATGTTTATCAGTATCGCCGTTTTTATGTCGAAAACAAGCGAGGTGCCCAAGCACACCGCCGCATACGGAAACATCAGTGAGCAGCCCTTAAGAAGAAACAGCGCAATGATGACGATAAGCGCGATGGGCTTATTGTCCTCAACGGCGGCAATTATCTTATCAACATCGAAAGTTCCCGTCAGAAGCAGCACACCGACAACGACGGCGATGAGCAGCATTATTAATATCGAGATATAGTTTTTAAGCTTTTCCGACATTTGTAAAACCCTTATATCACGCCGAGATGCTCAAGCAGTATCTTGAGACCGATCAGAATAAGTACAACGCCGCCGGCAAGCTCTGCCTTGGATTTATACTTTGCGCCGAAGGCATTGCCCACGAGCACTCCTACCGCCGACAGCAAAAAGGTCGTCACACCGATGAGCAGTGCCGCCGTGACGATATCCACACCCAAGAATGCAAAGCTTATGCCTACCGCAAGAGCATCTATGCTCGTTGCTACGGCAAGCGGGAGCATTGCCTTGAACGAGAAGCTTGCGTCATGCTCATCATCTTCGCCGCCGAAGGCCTCTTTTATCATGTTGCCGCCGATTATCGCCAGCAGCACAAAGGCTATCCAATGATCGATGCTGACAATAAATCGTTCCAGCTTGAAACCGAGCAGGAACCCTACAAGAGGCATTAGTGCCTGAAACGCGCCGAAGTACAGGCCTGCCGTAAGCATATGCTTTGCACCTGCCTTTTGTACGGACAAGCCCTTGCATATTGAAACCGCAAAGGCATCCATGCTCAGTGCTATCGCTATCAGAAAAATGTCTATAAAATTCATGTTTTTCTTCACCTTGGTCCGATTATGATGAATGTATACTACCGCAGGGGTCGTGTCAAGATATATATTCTTGACATCTCGGGTTATTGTGTTAAAATTTATACATATTCAGCAAAATAGTTTATAATGAGGTAAAGGATATGAACGATACAAAACGGCACATCGGCGACCGCAGAGACGGTACGCTTTTGCGGGACATTGACAGCATGCATATCATCATGCCGATGATATACCCGAATCGCTGTGATAACGAGGCTTTTATTTCCGAGCGTATTGACCTCACCAACGTCGATGCCTACATAGCAAAGCGCAATGCGGAAAACCCCGTATTCAAGTTTACGCTTTTCCATCTTATTGTTGCCGCAATTTTGAAGGTCATCGTGTTAAGGCCCAAGCTCAACCGCTTTATTGCCAACAAAAATTTGTATCAGCGCAAGGAGCTTAGTGCCTCCTTCGTCATAAAAAAGCAGTTTAACGACGCCTCCGAGGAGGGCATGGCGTTTATCCGCGCAAACGGCGACTCCACGCTGGACACTCTGCGTGAGGACCTGTACAAGCAGATAACCCATGTCAAAAAGGGTGGCACCGATTCCACGATGGACGCTATGGAGTTCCTCAAAAAGCTTCCTCGCTTTGTGGTCAAGTTCTTTATTGCCCTCATGCGCTGGTGCGACAGGCACGGCATAGTCCCCAAATCGCTCATTGCCTCCGACCCGTACTACGCCTCCGTCATTTTGTCAAACCTCGGCTCTATCAAGCTGCGCAGCGGCTATCACCATCTGACCAACTGGGGCACCACCTCCCTGTTCGTGGTTGTCGGCGAGATGAAAAAGCGTCCGTTCTACGACGACGAGGGCAATGCCGAGTTCAGAAACAGCGTTGATTTGGGTCTGACCATTGACGAGCGTCTTGCCGACGGCTACTACTACTCCAGGAGCGTCAGAATGCTCAAGTACATTCTCGAGCATCCCGAATGCCTCGAAAAGCCCTTCAACGAACCGGTGGAATACTAAAACGCACTCACAAGCCCCTGAATCGGGGCTTGTTTTATATTTATCATTAGTTGTAAAAATTATATATACATGGTATATTGTTTATTTGTAGATAAATGTTGTATCTGCAAATAATATTTGCTGCGGCAGCCAGCCGCGGGAAAGGATGTAAAATGAAAAATTCCGAAAAATCAATGGACAAGATCGTTGCCCTGTGCAAAAACCGCGGATATGTCTATCCCGGCAGCGAGATCTACGGCGGTCTTGCAAACAGCTGGGACTATGGCCCTCTCGGCGTCGAGTTCAAAAACAATGTCAAGAAGGCATGGCTGAAGAAGTTCGTTCAGGAAAGCCCCTACAATGTCGGTCTTGACGCAGCCATCATCATGAACCCCCAGACCTGGATAACCACCGGTCATGTGTCCAGCTTCTCCGACCCCCTGCTCGACTGCAAGGCCTGCAAGTCCCGCCACCGTGCCGACAAGCTCATCGGCGAGGAGCACCACGAGGTCAATGTCGATGCGATGAGCTTTGACGAGATGGACGCTTTTATCGCCTCTCACGAGGATGTTGTATGCCCCGTCTGCGGCAAACACGATTTCACCCCCATCCGCAAGTTTAATCTTATGTTCAAAACCGCCATCGGCGTCACCGAGGACTCCAGTTCCACCTGCTATCTGCGTCCCGAGACCGCTCAGGGCATTTTCGTAAACTTCGCAAATATCCAGCGCACCACCCGCAAAAAGCTGCCGTTCGGCGTCTGCCAGGTCGGAAAGGCCTTCCGCAACGAGATCACCCCGGGCAATTTCATCTTCCGCATCCGTGAGTTCGAGCAGATGGAGTGCGAATTTTTCTGCAAGCCCGGCACCGACCTTGAGTGGTTTGCTTACTGGAAAGACTTCTGCAAAAACTGGCTGCTGTCACTCGGCATCAAGGAGGAAAACCTGCGTCTGCGTGACCACGAGCCGGCAGAGCTTGCATTCTACTCCCGTGCAACCACCGATATCGAATATGCCTTCCCGTTCACCGACTGGGGTGAGCTTTGGGGCATCGCGGACCGCACCGATTACGACCTCGGCCGTCATCAGGAGGCTTCCGGCAAGGATCTGACCTATTTCGATCAGGACACCAACGAGCATTACATCCCCTATGTCATCGAACCTTCACTCGGCTGCGACCGCGTTGCACTGGCATTCCTGTGCGAGGCATACGATGAGGAGGTCGTCGGCAAGGACAAGAAGGGTAACGACGATATCCGCACCGTTTTGCATCTGCATCCGGCACTTGCACCCTTTAAGTGCGCAATTCTGCCGCTTTCCAAGAAGGAAATCCTCACCGGTCCTGCCATGGAGCTTTACAGCGAGCTTTCCAAGGAGTTCATGGTCGATTACGACGAAACCGGCTCTATCGGCAAGCGCTACCGCCGCGAGGACGAGATAGGCACTCCCTTCTGTATCACCTTTGACTTTAACACCGTCGGCACGGAGACCGATGAGGCAGATCACTGCGTCACCGTTCGTGAGCGTGACAGCATGGAGCAGGTCCGCATCCCCATCAGCGAAGTAAGAGATTACATCGCCGAGCGCGTTAAGTTCTGATATGACCGCCGGACAGCAATTCGTTAAATGGCTCAAGCCTGTCGGCTGCGGAATATTTCTGCTCGTATTCGTGCTGTTTTTTGTCATGTGCTTTACGGCAAAGGCGCCGGTCGAGGGCTACACGGTTCCCCACGACTCGCAGTATTACGCCGAGCATCTCGACGAGCTGGAAACCGAGCTGGAAACCAATCTTTTCCCCAAGCTTGACGGCATTGAGGACTGTTATATTTTCGGTGACAAGCTGACAATAATAATTGACGACGAAAGCTTTGCCGAGTCGTCTGAGGCTATTACACATTATTACGGCGAAAACTTATTTATCATAAAGAAAGAGTGAATTAAATGAAAGACGGATTTGTAAAAGTCGCAGCAGCGTCCCCTGTCATTCGTGTTGCAGACACAGATTATAATGCCGGCAAGGTAATTGACTGCATCCGTACTGCCGCCGACAAGGGCGTCAAGATCATCGTATTTCCCGAGCTGACCCTTACGGGCTGCTCCTGCTATGACCTCATCGGTCATGGTGTTATTTTAAGGGGTGCGGAAAACGCCCTCGTCAAGGTCATTGAAGCCACCAAGGGCTTGGATATCCTTGCAATCGTCGGTCTGCCCTATGCTCCCAGAGGCGGCTGCCTGTATAGCTGCGCCGCAGTCATCTGCGACGGTGAGCTGCTCGGCATGGTACCCCGTACCGAGGTCGAGGGTACGCTGTTTTCAAGCGTCGATGTCGAGGCCGACATAAGCGGCTTATTTGACTGCTTCCTAAGCACCGAAGCTCTGTTCACCAGCTCCGTTCTGCCCGGTCTTGCCGTTGCCGTCGAGCTCGGCACAGACTCCAAGGCAATCGAAGCTCCGGCATCCCGCCACGCGCTTGCCGGTGCGACCGTCATCGCAAGCATGGCATCCTTCCCGGCTACCGTTTACTCGACTCACGACGCAACCGAGGATATCAAGTACCGCTCCAAGCACCTCAAGTGCGGCATGATCCTTGCAGCTCCCGGCAAGGGTGAGTCAACTACCGACAATGTCTTCTCCGGTCTTTGCATGATAGCCGAAAACGGCAGCGTGCTGGCCTCCGATGAGTGCGCCGACTGCATGGTCATCTCCGAGCTTGACATTGACTATATCGACAACCTGCGCCGTCCCACCAAGCGCTTCGGAACGGGCAAGTACCCCCACTTCGAGGTCTCATGGGGCAAGGAATTTGCCGAGACCGAGCTTACCCGCAGCTACCGCAAGCTGCCGCACCTGCCCGAGTACGAAAAGGACCTGGGCGACTACTGCCGCCGCATGATTGACATTCAGGTTTCCGGCCTTGTAAAGCGCATGGAGTATGCCGGTCTTGACCATTGCGTCGTCGGCATCTCCGGCGGCGTTGACTCCACCCTCTGCGTAATGATTTGCGCCGAGGCAATGAAGAGAATGGGTCTGCCGTCTACCAATGTCGTTGCCTGCACTCTACCCTGCTTCGGCACCTCCTCCCGCACAAAGTCCAACGCCATCATCGTTGCCGAGCAGGTCGGCGCAGAGGTTCGCGTTATCGACATCGGCGAGAGCGTGTACAAGCACTTTGACGACATCGGCCACGCACACGACGATTACTCCATCGCCTTTGAGAACGCTCAGGCACGTGAACGCACCCAGGTGCTTATGGACATTGCAAACAAGGTAAACGGCCTCGATGTCGGCACAGAGGACCTCAGCGAATTCGTTGACGGCTGGTGTACCTACAACGGCGACCACACCAGTATGTACGACGTAAACATGGGTCTTACAAAGACACAGGTTCGCGCCGGTGTAAGATACATTGCACAGCACACCGAGGACAAGGTGCTTGCCGACGCTCTGTGGGATGTCCTCGACTGCCCCGTAACTCCGGAGCTTCTGCCTATCCACGACGATCAGATCGAGCAGAAGAGTGAGGAAAATGTCGGCTCTTACAGCCTGCAGGACTTCTTCACCCACAAGATGATGATCTGCGGCTTCAGCCCGGCAAAGACCCTGCGTATCGCAAAGGTCGCCTACGGAGACGAGTTCAGCGACGAGGAACTTATCAAGTGGATGCGCAGCTACTGCAAGCGTTACTTCTCGCAGCAGTTTAAGAGAAGCTGCCTGATGGACGGCCCTGCCATTGAGGACTTCTCCGTTTCGCCGAGAAACGGCTTCCTCATCCCCTCGGATGCGGAAAACAGCCTGTTCATGGCAAGCGTTGATTCAGTTGACAAGTAAAAAAGAAAAAAGCTGACGCGGAATAATTCCGCGTCAGCTTTTTTGACGGTGCCGGTCGGTTAACGGCACGCAGTCTTTTTTTTTGGGGGGGAGATTAAGATAATTATTATCAGGATGGAGAGTCGTGAAGGATAAAAGAATGGACTGATTTGTGTGGGGGGTATCTCTGCTTCGGCTATAATATACTCTGCGTCAGCCTATTACGCAAGAGAATAAAAATCATAAATATTATGATTTTTCAGAATACCGCTTGCGTGTGGCTTTCGCACTTGATTATTCTTCGCGCATGGTTTATACTATGCAATCATTACACAAACGAATTTAACTGCACTTAAACATGATTGATGCGAATTAGGAGGGCTTATTATGGCGATACAGAAATACCGGGCATTCGTCAAGGTTGCAGAGCTCGGCAGCATTACCAAGGCCGCCGAGACAATGGGCTATACGCAGTCCGCTGTCAGCCGTATGATAGCCGATCTCGAGGACGATTGGAATCTCAATCTGCTGCGCAGAAATCGCGGCGGTCTGTCGCTGTCATCCGACGGCGTTATGCTGCTGCCGTATATAAAAGAGATGTGTTCGCGTTATGAAGCGCTTCAGGAGCAGGCAAGCGCACTTAGAGGACTGGAGACCGGATTTATACGCATCGGCTCTTGCTCGAGCTTTTCGACCCAGTGCCTTCCGGCTATACTCAAAGAGTTTGAGGTGCGCTACCCGAAAATCGTGTTCCAGCTTCAAAATATGGAGTATTCTGACACCGAGGATGCGTTGTGCGCCGGTGAGATTGACTGCGGCTTTATCAGCGCGCCGTTTTCCCCGGAGCTTGATGTTACCCTGCTCATGCGCGACCGCATGCTTGCCGTTTTGCCGCCCGATCATCCGCTTGTTGATGCCAAGTCTTATCCCTTGGAAAGGCTCAGCAAGGAGAGGATAGTCAGGCTCACGGATGAATCCAACAACGAGGTTACAAAAATATACCAAAGCATTATGGAGCTGCTCAATTCGCCCCTGAGCACCTACTGCGAGGTTAACGACGACTACTCGGTCATGGCGATGGTCGAAAGCGGTCTCGGTGTTTCGATGCTCTCGGAGCTTGTTACGAAGCGTATGCCCTTTAACATCTGCCTCAAGGAGTTTGACCCTCCCCAGTACCGTGATATCGGCGTTGCGGTCAAAAAAGGCAGACGCCCGTCACCGGCAACGGAGAGATTTATCGAAATCGTACTTGAGTTTTTTGGCAAGAATAAGTAAAAAATTCCCGAATCTTAGGATTCGGGGATTTTTCTTATTTGCATACGAGCTCGCCGTTTTCGGCGTCTATTTTTATTACATGGCCGGACTCCATATCGCCGGACAGGATGGTCTTTGCAATAAGCGTTTCAACGCTTGCCTGCAGGTAACGCTTGAGCGGTCTTGCACCGAACACGGGGTCAAAGCCACGCTCGATAATGAGCTGCTTTGCAGCGTCGGATATTTCAAGGCCGAGGGTCTTGTCGGCAAGACGCTTCTTGAGGGAAGCGGTGAGGATGTCGATAATGCCGTTAAGCTCTGCCTTGGTAAGGGGCTTAAAGCAGATTATCTCGTCAAGACGGTTAAGAAACTCCGGTCTGAATGACCTGTGCAGCTCACCGAGGACCTGTGACTTTGCGTTCGGTGTGATGCTGCCGTTTTCGTCGATGCCGTCAAGCAGGTACTGGCTGCCGAGGTTCGAGGTCATAATGATGATGGTGTTCTTAAAGTCCACCGTTCTGCCCTGCGAGTCGGTTATTCTGCCGTCATCGAGGATCTGGAGCAGGATGTTGAAAACATCGGGATGCGCCTTTTCGATCTCGTCAAACAGCACGACCGAGTAGGGCTTTCTGCGAACTGCTTCGGTGAGCTGACCGCCCTCGTCGTAGCCGACATATCCGGGAGGTGCGCCGATAAGACGCGACACGGAGAACTTTTCCATGTATTCGGTCATATCGATACGCACGATATTGTGCTCATCGTCAAACAGACACTCGGCAAGAGCCTTTGCAAGCTCCGTTTTGCCGACGCCTGTGGGTCCTAAGAACATAAAGCTGCCTATCGGGCGGTTCGGGTCTGCGATGCCGGCCCTTGAACGCCATATTGCCTCCGTGACCTTCTGCACGGCCTCGTCCTGACCGATGACTCTGCGGTGGAGAACATCGTCGAGGTGCAGGAGCTTTTCTCTTTCGCCCTCCATGAGCTTTGCCACCGGAATACCCGTCCACTTTGCGACGATACCGGCTATCTCCTCCTCGGTCACGGTGTCGTGCACCATACTGTTTGACTTGCGCTCCTCGCTGAGCTTTTCGGCCTCCTGCAGCTTGCGCTCAAGCTCGGGGAGGTCGGAATATTTAAGCTTTGCGGCTTTCTCATACTCGTATCTGAGCTGGGCAGCCTCAATATCTGCGTGCACCTTTTCGATCTCCGCCTTGAGGTTTTTGACCTCATCAACGCTGCTCTTTTCACTCTCCCAGCGTGCTTTCTGCTCCCGGAACTTATCCTTGAGGTTCGCAAGCTCCTCGGAAAGCTTTTCGAGTCTCTCCATCGAAAGACGGTCGGTCTCCTTTTTGAGGGCCATTTCCTCGATCTCAAGCTGCATAATCTTGCGACGGACATCGTCAAGCTCTGCCGGCATGGAGTCTATCTCCGTGCGGATAAGCGCACAGGCCTCATCGACAAGGTCTATCGCCTTATCGGGCAGGAAGCGGTCGGTTATATAGCGGTCGGAAAGCGTTGCGGCCGCAACCAAGGCGTTATCGTGGATGCGAACGCCGTGGTAAACCTCGTAACGCTCCTTAAGTCCGCGGAGGATGGATACGGTATCCTCGACCGTAGGCTCGTCGACCATTACCGGCTGGAAACGACGCTCAAGTGCTGCGTCCTTTTCGATATACTTGCGGTACTCGTCAAGAGTTGTCGCACCGATGCAGTGCAGCTCACCTCTTGCAAGCATTGGCTTCAGGAGGTTGCCTGCGTCCATGCTGCCCTCGGTCTTGCCTGCGCCCACTATGGTGTGCAGCTCGTCGATGAACAGGATTATCCTGCCCTCGGACTGCTTTATCTCCTCAAGCACCGCCTTTAGGCGTTCCTCAAACTCGCCGCGGTATTTTGCGCCGGCTATCAGCGCACCCATATCCAGCGAGAAAATGGTTTTATCCTTTAACCCCTCGGGGACATCGCCGCGGACGATGCGCTGGGCAAGTCCCTCTGCGATGGCGGTCTTGCCGACGCCGGGTTCGCCGATAAGAACAGGGTTATTCTTCGTCTTTCTCGACAGTATACGAACGACATTTCTTATCTCGTTATCTCTGCCGATGACAGGGTCAAGCTCCTGCTTTTTTGCTCTCTCGACAAGGTCGGTGCCGTATTTTTTCAAGGCATCGTAGGTGTTCTCCGGATTATCACTCGTGACGGGACCGTTCTTCACCTTTGCAAGCTCCGCTGTGAAAGCGGATTTTGTGATGCCATGGTCGGCGAAAATGCGCTTTATCGCCGGTGTTGCGGCGGCAAAAATACCTATCATCAGATGCTCGACGGACAGGTACTCGTCGCCGAGGCTCTTTGCCGATTTTTCGGCTGCCTGCAACACTCTGTCGGCCTCTCTGGAGAGGTAGACATCGTAGTCGCCGGAAACCTTGGGCAGGGCCGCAATAGCGGTGTCAAGCTCTGCAAGCACGGTGTTGCAGTCAACGCCCATCTTGCCGAGCAGCGACGGAATAAGGCCGCCATCCTGATCGATAAGAGCATACAGGAGATGCTCCGGTGTTATATATTGGTTCTGATTTTCCTGCGCCATCGACTGCGCGGTCTGGATAGTTTCAATTGTTTTCTGTGTGAAGTTCTGTGCATTCATGGCACTGACCTCCTTATATCAGGATTTCCGCCCTTCTTAACTGTGAGAAGTAGCAGGCCTCAATGTCACGGGCGTCAAGGCGACCCGTGAGGTAGCCCTTCATCATAGAGTCGAAGAGCTTGATATATTCCGAAAGCACGCTTGCAAGCTCATCGGAGCTGCAATCACGGCTCGGAATAGCGATGGAACGGATAAACTTGCCGTCATACAGCGCATACTTGGGAACGCTCTCGCCCATGAGCGGCCGCAAATGTGCATCCTCGATGCTCTTCCAAATGCGGAAAAACTCCGTCATGGAGCGGATAAGTGAAGCCGACTGCGTACGGAAAATGACGGTCAGTTCGCCGAGGCTGTCACTGTCGCCGCGGTAAAGCTCGACCTCGTATTTGACGGTGGGTCGATATTTATACTCAAGCGAGGATTTAAGCGACATGGTCATTGCGTTTGGCGAGATAAAAGGCACAAGCTCCCTTGACGGGGTCAAGAGCTGCTCAATTGCAGTGAAAATGTCGTTTATCCTGCGCTCGGGAGTTACGAGATTGACATGCTCGGCAAGGATCTGGTTGATGAGGTTTGAGCGATTTGTACCGAGACGGTGCGCAAGTCTGTCCACCTCCGCGACCACATCTTCGCTGAGCATTAAGCTGTATAAGGTCTTTTTCATTTTCTATCTCCCTTTCATTTTTCCCTTTGATCATATATTAGTCTTATTTTTGTATTTTGTCAACAGTTTTATATAAATTATTTTGCGGATTATATATTTCAAAACAAAAGTGAAGTCGAGTGACTTCACTTATTATTTGTATATTTCGGCAGATATAAACTGTCTGCCCTTTTTTGATGTGCCGCCGGGTGCGCCGACGACGCCCTTGCCGCAGCCGCGCAGCGAAATTACATCTCCCTCGTCAACAAGTGCGTCAAGCTTCATGCACACGCTGTAATTTAAGCTTGCGTCTCCTGCGCTTATATGCTCTGCCGCCGCTGTTCGGGACAGGTTAAACATTCCGGCGCAAACCGCGTCAAAGCGTGGGCTCTTGACAGAAAATGCAACCTTTTTCACCTTGCGTTCCGGAGCTTTGAGGTCGTTTAGCTCTGCTTTTCCGGTCTTGACCCCGTATCTGCCCACTTTGCTCAGTCCGTCAAGCAGATGCCGCTCGACGCTCGGCAGGCAGAATATCGTCGCCGTGTCGCCGGAGACCCATATATCGCCGAGCCACTCGCGCTTTATGCCCAGGCCCAGTGCCGCGCCGAGATAATCGCGGTGCGCAGGCTCGCCGAAGCCTGCCTTTGCGGTGAGCGCGCAGATATACTCCGCCGGGCACAGCTCATCCTCCTGCATGAAAAAAGGCAGGAAAAATGCCGCCTTGCGCTCGCAGTTCGGGTGTCCGCCGCACAGCAGCATTTTGCAGTCTGCGGTTTTTGCCCACTTTGAAAGCGCAAACTGCTCCGCCGGAGTCAAAAAAGCCGTATGTGTGACCGACGCCGTTCTTTCGCACCTCTCTGCAAGATCGGCGGCGCGTCTAAAAAATTCATCGTTTTCCATCGAGATACCCCGAGATCTGTTCTCTCACAAATTTGAGCTCGTTTATAAACTCGCCCGACGACATTCGCAGAACGCCCGAGCGAAGTGCCGACAGCCTTATCAGACTGTCGTTTGTGATAACGCGTACAGCGTAGTTTTTGCCGATGTCGTTGGCAAGCTTTTCGATATACATATCGGCGGTCTCGTTTTCCTTGGTGTAGACGATATGTATGCCCTCGGTTTCCCTCTCGCCGGGATTGCCCTCGACCTTGTAGCCGTCAAAAACCAGCACAAGCTCGCAATCCTTGAAGCCGCGGTAGCTCTTGAGCATATCTATAAGCCGTTCCCTTGCAAGGGCAAGGTCGTCCTTTGCGAGCGCGTTTAGCTCATCAAACGCAAACAGCAGATTGTAGCCGTCAACTATGAGATACTCCCGCTTTGTCGGCTCAACAACGGCATTTTGAGCGTCGATTCTCACGGGTTTTGCATACTCTCTGCGGCGAATTGGCCCGAATTCGCGCTCCATTATCGCCTCAAGCTCCTTGTCGTCAAGACTGAAATTGCGCGGTCTGTCCACAGGCTCGGGAGCTTTTTCTCTGCCGTAGCCGGTATCGATGTGCATGTGCTCGTTGACCTCGCTCCACTTGACGGTCATTCCCGCACCGTGGGAGCAGAACACCGAGTCCGGCGTATTATCAAGGTCTGCCTCGGGATCGTAGTCAAAGCCCTCAAGCACCGTTTGCGTGTTGTGGCATGGTCTGTAACCGGCAGGGCTCGTGACCAGCCTTCCTTTGCCCGAGGTGTAGGACGCAAGTTCGGCGGCGTAGCCGTTTAGCTCCGACACCGGTGCAAGACCGTGTATCACGCCGCTGCCCTCGGTTTCAAACTCGCCGCTCATGGCTCTTATATCGCTTATGGCTCTGCCTATCTGCTCCGGTGGCACTTCCAGCTTAATCTCATACCACGGCTCGAGCAGGACATTTTCCGCCTTCATAAGCCCCTGACGCACCGCGCGGCAGGCAGCCTCGCGAAAATCGCCGCCCTCGGTGTGCTTGACATGGGCACGGCCTGCGATAAGCCTTATCCTGATATCCGTTATCGGTGAACCCGTGAGAACTCCCTTGTGCTCCTTGCTTGCAAGACTTCCCAGAATACTCTGCTGCCACTCGCGCGAAAGCATATCCTCGGGGCAATCGGAGCAAATGCTCACGCCGCTGCCCTGCGGCATCGGCTCAAGCACAAGATGCACCTCGGCATAGTGGCGCAGCGGCTCAAAGTGCCCGACACCGAGAACCGGTGCTTTTACAGTTTCGCGGTACATTATGCCGCCGAGTTCCATGGTGACATCCATGTCAAAGCGTTCCTTTATCAGTGCGCAAAGCACCTCGGTCTGCACCTTGCCCATGAGCTGAACGCGAATCTGTCTTAGCTGCTCGTTCCACATGATGCGCAGCATGGGGTCTTCGTCCTCGAGCTGCTTTAGCTTCGGCATTGCCGTGCGTGCGTCAACGCCCTTTGGCAGATTGATGCGATACACCATCACCGGCTCAAGCAGCGGCTCATCGCCCTGTCCTTCAAAGCCGAGCCCCTGACCCGGAAAGCTGTCCGAAAGTCCCTGAACAGCGCACACACTGCCTGCCGTTACCTCGTCAACGCTCTCGTATTTTGCTCCGGAATAAATGCGTATACCCGTTATTTTTTCGCCGTTTATCTCGTCACGGTTTTTGAGGCTGCCGCCGGTAATCTTCATGCAGCTTAGGCGATTGCCCTTGTTATCGCGCAAAATCTTGAACACTCTTGCGCCAAAGGTATCGCCATACTGTGGCTGCACGGTGTAGGCTTCAATAAATTCGATAAGCTCCTTAACGCCCTCAAGCTTTAGCCCCGAGCCGAAAAGCACGGGAAAGAGCTTCCTTTCGGCAACAAGCCTTGTGATGCTCTCATCGCTTATGCTGCCGGTCTGCATATATTCCTCAAGCGTTTCCTCGTCGCACATTGCAGCCGTCTCGCACCACTGCTCGCTGCGCTCGGCAGAAAAATCAACGCAGTTTTCCGATAGTCTGCCGCGCAGGTCGCAGAGCACCCTCTGCTTATCGGCTGCCGTGAGATCCATTTTTGTTGCAAAAATTATCGTCGGAACACCGTGCTTTTTAAGCAATCTCCAAAGCGTTTCGGTATGCGCCTGAACGCCGTCTGTTCCGGAAATGACCAGCACCGCGTAGTCAAGCACCTGCAATGTGCGCTCGGTTTCGGCAGAGAAATCAACATGGCCCGGCGTGTCAAGCAGGCACAGCTCCATCTTGTCCGTACGGAGCTGCGCCTGCTTTGAAAATATCGTTATGCCCCTCGCCCTTTCAAGCTCGTGGTTATCCAGCGAGGTGTTTTTGTGGTCAACTCTTCCCAAATTGCGGATGCTGCCGCAGGTGTAGAGCATAGCTTCCGACAGCGTGGTTTTTCCGGCATCCACATGAGCGAGGATGCCGAGTACAAGTCTTTTCATCTTACATCCATGTCGATAAATTCATATTCGCGGCTGCCAACGCCGATCTCGGCTGCTGCCTCGATGGTGTGAACGCCGTGGCGCGATTCGATGCGCTCTATAAGGTCGGCTTTGCCCTCGTCGTCGCTTGCATACACAAGGTCAAGGCAAGCCTGATCGAGTGCCACAGGGTCGAGGGAGGCCAAAATGCCGATGTCTTTTATTTTGGGATCAGCCGCAACCGCGCAGCAGTCGCAGTCAACGGACATATTGCACATGATGTTGACAAACGCAATTTTACCATCCATATAATCGACCACGCTCTTTGCCGCGTCCGCCATGCACTCAAGGAAGCTGTCATGGTCGGAGGTCCATATCTTTTCGACCTCCTTGACGCCGTGGATGTACGCCTTGCCGTAGGAGGAGGCAATACCGATGGAGGTATTCTTCAGCGCGCCGCCGAAGCCGCCACTGGGGTGGCCCTTGAAATGGGACAGGACAAGTAGGCTGTCATACTCGGCAAGATTTTTGCCGACGAAGTTTACCTCAAGGTGCTTGCCGCCCTTTACCGGCAGCTCCATATCACCCTCGGCATCCATGATATCGACATCGGCGATCTCCGTCCAGCCGTGCAGAAGCATGGTCTTGCGGTGAGCCTCGGTGGTGTTGCGGCCGCCGTCGTAAGCGGTGTTGCACTCGAGGATCGTGCCGTTAACATGGTCAACTATATCCTTCATAAAGGCAGGGCGCAGGAAATTCTGATTTCCCGGTTCGCCTGAATGGAGCTTAACGCCCACATTGCCCTCAAGCTTTATGCCCAGTGCCTCGAAGGCTCTGATAGCACCTGCCGGACTTAAATCTCTTGTGAAATATACCTTTGACTTTTCCATTGCACTTCTCCTTTGTTTTTTATCATTATATAATATCTTTTCCTTCACATCAAGTTTTTAGATAAAACACTATTCCAATTTTGACGAAAATACGATATTATAGTATACATGAAAACTGTTATTATTGTTTTGGCAGTCGTTATCGCACTGCTTTTTATATGCTTCGGGATAGGCTATGCCTTTGTTTTTTTGATAATCAGGCGGCAGGGTACGCTGCAAAGCCCCGAAACGGGTGCGGAATCGTCCGAGCTTTTAGAGCCGACGGGCAACGCGCTTTGGGCATACAACATTCCGAAATTCAAGCCCTTTCGCGAGCTCCCCTTTGAAAGCGCCGATATCATTTCCTTTGACGGTCTTAGGCTTCACGCCGATTTTTTGCGCGGTGAGCCGGGTACTAAGGTCACTATGATATTCTGCCACGGGTATAAGTCCGAGGCGGCGTTTGATTTTGCCGCAATGTATGATTTCTACCGCAGCTTGGGATACAATCTTGTGTACCTCAACATGAGAGCGCACGGCAAAAGCGAGGGCAAGTACATAGGCTTCGGCGCACTGGACAGGTTCGATGTGCAGATGTGGACTAAAAAGATCGCCGAGCTGTTCCCCGACACCTCGATTTTTCTGCACGGAATGTCCATGGGTGCAGCGAGCATTCTGCAAAGTGCGGACCTCGAGCTTGACCCCCATGTTTGCGGCATTATCGCAGACTGCGGTTTTTCGAGCACGAACGAGGTTTTCCGAAACCTTGTCGGCGGCTTGTACCACCTGCCTGCAACGCCTTTTGTGGACATTTTTGAGGCAGTTAACCGTATGACGGCAGGCTACGGCTTTTCCGATGCCGACTCCGTAAGGAGCATGGAAAAATCGCGTCTTCCCTTGGCTTACATCTGCGGCGACTGCGACCGCTATGTGCCGCTTGACATGGCAATGCGCATTTATAATGCCTGCGTACAGGACAAGGTGCTTCTTATAGCTAAAGGCGCAGGTCATGCGGCAAGCTTTATGACGGAAAACGAAAAGTACAAGAATTTGATAACGGAATTTATAAACACCCACAGGAAAGAGGATGAATAATGCAAGAAACAATACCCGCTAAGAAAAAGGGCATCGGTGCTCTCAACTGGACACTGCTTTTAGTCATCGGCTTCTCGGCGCAGATTGCCTGGGTCATCGAAAACAACTGGTTTGCAAACTTTTTGTACTCCGACTTCGGTGCGCAGCTCGGCGTCGTGACCGCAATGACCATCTGTTCGGCAACCGCCACCACCTTCTCGGCACTGTTCTTCGGAACGCTGTCGGATCGCATCGGCTCACGCAAAAAGCTCATCACCTGGGGCTCGATACTCTGGGGAATCTTCACCATTGCTTTCGGCATGACCCACTATCTGCGTGACAGCATTTACAACAATGTCATGCTTATTGGCGTAACCATCGTCGCCGCCGACACCATCATGAGCTTTTTCGGCTCGATGGCAAACGACGCGGGCTACAACGCATGGTATGCCGACATGATGGATGACTCCAACTCCGGTCAGATAGGCGCGGTTGCGGCTACCCTGCCCGTTATCGGTACACTGGTAGGTACGCTTGTCGGCGGTATGTTCGTTAACAGCGAATACTTCACCAGGACAAACCCGCAAGGCGGATATATTGCTTTCTTCACCATTGCAGGTGCGATAACGATAATCATCGGAATTGCCTCGTTCTTCCTGCTCAAGGACGACCCCAAGCTCAAGCCCGTTAAGGACGGCTCGTTCTGGCACCAGTTCGGCTCGACCTTTAACTTCAAACGCTTTATCGCAAACAGGGAGCTTGCGCTCGTTTTCCTGACGCTGTGCATCTTCTTTATCGGCTACAACTGCTACTTTATCCACATCATGAACTGGATGAACTACACACTCGGCTTTAACGACCCAAGTCTTATTCTCGGTATCCCGCTCGTTATAGCCGTACTGATATCCATTCCGTTTGTCGGAGTTATCAACAACAAAAAAGTGCCCTTTGTCGCATTCCTTGCCACCGCGCTGAGCATCGTCGGCTGCCTGTTCGTCTTCTTTGTCGTCGGCAGCATGGCAGAGAGCTTTGACACCGCAAACGCTCTTAACATCGCCGCAAACTGGCCTTGCTATGTCGGCATTATTCTCGTCGGCATCGGCTATGTCATTTTCATGCAGTCGATGACGGTTTGGATGAAGCGCCTTTACCCCGAGGAGCACCGCGGACAGTTCGAGGGCATCCGCATAATGTTCTTTGTCTTCTTCCCGATGATAGCAGGTCCTCTGCTTGCCGACCCCATCTGCCGTGCATTCGGCGAAAAGGTGTATCAGGTGGTAATAGACGGCAGCCTCAGGTTCGTCACCGGTCCCGAGGCACAGGCTCTGGGCTACGATATAACAAAGATAGCCGAGGGCTATCTGCCCGTAAGCGAGCTTTTTATCGCAGCTGCCGTTGTCACGGTGCTCTCGCTTATCCCCATGTACTTTGCGTCCCGGCTCTACAAGCAGCGTAACGGCTGATTAATCGCAAAAACTGCTCACATCAATGCGATGTGAGCAGTTTTTCTATCGTTTGTGCAACGCCGTGCTCATCGTTTTTGGGGCAGATATAATCCGCCGCGGCAAGGCATTTTTCGCTTGCATTTGCGACCGCAATGCCGAGACCGGCAAATGAGAGCATATCCGCGTCGTTATCACCGTTACCGAAAGCGGCGATATGCTCAGGTGCAACGGACAGCATCTGCGCAAGTCTTTTAAGGGCTGCGCCCTTACCTGCCCGGCTGTCGGATATCTCGATAAGCCTCGGCGAGGAGCTTGTTACATACACGCCTTGAAGACGCTTAGTTCTCTCCCACAGCTCGTTTTTGTGCTCCGTGGTTCGGCACAGAACATCGATGCTGTCGAGCTCATCGATATGTTGCCGGATAAATTCCGGCATATCGTCAACCGGCAGGCGCGTTGTTTTAACATAGTCGAGGTACGCCGGAGAGCAGCCGAAGCGCAGGGGGTCGGCATGATAGTCACCGTCGCAATAGGGCTGGCCGTCAATAAACGCCTCGAAGCGTTCGCCTGCGAACACCCCAAGTATCTCCTGCACCGACTGCGGCTTCAGCGTAAAGCTCATGAGCCTTGTACCGTCGGCTATATTCTCTAACGCTGCGCCGTTCGAGCTTATGGCATAGCGCAGTCCGTCAAGGGCAAGCACTGCTTTCGGCAGCGATTTAAATGCTCTGCCCGAGGCGATGACGACCTCTATTCCCTTGCTTGCGGCGTGGGCTATTGCCTCCGCCGTTTCGGGGGCTAAGCTTGCATCGGAGCGCAGGGTGGTGTCGTCAAGATCGAGTGCGATAAGCTTTATCTTTTTATTCATCAATTTAATCACCGTGACCCATAATAGCATGAAAACGGCAAATCGTAAAGTTGACGAAAAAGCAAAAAGAATATATAATCCTCATGAAATAAATATCGGATCGGGTTCTGCGCAGCGATTTGCGCGGTTTACAGGGGAATGGAGGTGAGAGTCCTCCGCGAGGCCGTCACTGTGAAGCGGAATTTTTATTCCCGAAGTCAGAATGCCTGCCCGATGCGCCGTGCAAGGAACCGCGGACCCCGGTTGCTTTGATACAGCCACGCCCATGCTGTGCTTTGCTCTTCTTTTCTTTGTGCGGCCTTCCGACAAATTAAAAGGAGAGTTTTTATTATGTCCAAAAACAAAAAAACAGTTATTGCCGTTATAACACTCACATTGCTTGTTGCGGCAGCACTCTGCATTTGGTACTTCTGCGGACCTGCAAAGGACGCAAACGAGAACATGAAGGAAATAAGCGTTACCGTCGTTCACGCCGACGGCAGCAAGAAGGAGTTTAATATCTCCACCGATTCGCAGTTTCTTCGCGGTGCACTGGAAGCGGAAAAGCTCATCTCCGGCGATGAGGGTCAATACGGTCTTTTTGTTACCACCGTTGACGGTGAAAAGGCCGACGACTCAAAGCAGGAGTGGTGGTGCTTCACCCGCGGCGGAGAAATGCTCAACACCGGTGTTGACGACACCCCAATCGCCGACGGCGAGACTTACGAGATCACTCTTACCGTAGGCTATGACTTCTGAATTATCTCTGCGTGAGATTTGTTTTCTTGCGCTCATGGGGGCATTTATGCTCGCCTCCCAGGTTGCGCTGGCGGCTTTGCCGAACATACACATCGTTGCGCTACTGATAATCATCTCAACGCTCTGCTTTTCATGGCGTGCGCTGTTTTCCATCGCCGTATTTGTCATGCTTGAGGGTCTTCTTTACGGCTTCGGCATTTGGTGGATAAGCTACCTCTATGTATGGGCATTGCTCGTGCCTGTGGTCATTTTCTTCCGCAGCAGCGAATCTGCGATATTTTGGGCGGTTATTGCAGGTCTGCACGGGCTTCTTTTTGGTGCGCTGACGGCTATCCCCTATCTTTTCATCGGGGGTTGGCAGGCGGCGGTGTCGTACTGGATTGCCGGTATCCCTTTTGATCTCCTGCACTGCGCCGGAAACTTCACCGTCACCCTCGTTTTGCTGAAACCGCTTTTAAGGCTCATGCAAAAACTCATATAGCAAAGTCTGACTCGGGCAGATAGCTGCCCGAGTTTTTTTAATATACTATTCTTATTCGGCGAGTGAGCATCTCTATCTCGTGGCGGCTTCCTCCGACGCATTTTTCGCCGTCGAGTGCCCATGTGAGCTTATTGAGACATTCAATCTCTACCCTATCGGTGCGGTAGAAGGTAATAAGCTCGTTGTTGAGATTTTGACTTGCCAAAGCATTTATGGTTGCCTGAAGCTCTGCCGGAGAGCCCGGACGGCGAATCAGCAGCACCTCGAACAATCCGTCGTCGGCGACGACCTTCTGCCCGAAGAAATCCAGCGCACCGGCAAGCGCGCTTGAGGAGGCAACGATGCCGAAGATGTATTCACCCTCCTTGGTCTCGCCGTTTGCGGTAATGCGCAGATGCTCGCTTTGCAGCTTTGCCAGATCCTTTATCCCGTCAAGCACATATGCGTAAAAGCCCAGTTTGTTTTTAAGCCGCTGAGGGGTGGAATACGGCAGCCATGTGAACGCTCCGAAGTCAGCGGCGTTTATGAAATACCTTTCGCCGAGCCTGCCGACATCCACCGGATGCTCACTGCCTGTGACTATGCGCTTTGCGGTCTTAACTATATCGCTGCTTATGCCGTGAAACTCTGCAAAATCGTTGGTCGAGCCCGAGGGCATATAGCCGATGGGGATATCCAAGCCCGCCTCTATCATGCCGGCGGCGACCTCGTTCATCGTTCCGTCACCGCCCGAGCAGCAGACCATGTCGAAGTCCTGCGAATAGCTTTTTACATACTCTGTGGCATCGCCCCTGCCCTTTGTGGGGAACAGGCTCACACGGTAGCCTGCGTCCATGAATATGCCCGTGACCTCGGCGATATTACGCATCATTTCGCCCTTGCCTGCGACGGGGTTAACGATGAGCATCATTTGCTTTTGCATTTCCGGCATTGCCCTTGCCGGCTCGTGGGCAGGCTCGGACTTTGAGTCAGAGCGCAAGCGGTCAAAGCTCTCATACACGGCGCATACGGTTTCGTATATGGTCTGCGCCGCTGTAAAGGGAAAGTCCTTTTCGCGATTGCGCACCATCTCCATAGGATCGACCGCCCCGCTCAGGCAGGTATCTACAAGGCCCACCATGCCGGAGGCGGTATCCGCCTCGAGAGCATAGGAATTACCGGTCATAAACTCAATGTTGCGGCTTTCGCAGCCCGGAACGGCGTCGATGTACAGTATCGGCAGCCGCTTCATGACAGCTTCCGTGGTGCTTAATCCTCCTGCCTTGGTTATTATGAGGTCTGCGGCGTCCATATAAAGGCTCATTTTATCGGTAAAACCGCAGATTTTTATCCGAATATCGTCGCAGGTCAAAAAACGCAGCTCCTTTTCAAGCTGGCGGTTGCTTCCGCACACTATGACGAGGTTATCGTTTTCGTCCATCACCTCGCCGAGCTTGAGCGCTATGCTGCGTATCGGGCCGCAGCCCATGCTGCCGCAGCACAAAAGCAGCATTCTGCCCTCCTCGCTCATTCCGAGGGCCTGTCTTGCCTCCGCCTTGTCGGCGCGGCGGCAGAACTCCTCGCGCACAGGTATTCCCGAGGCAACGATTCTATCGGGCATTATGCCCTGACTGACGAACTCCTCGCGAAGCTTTTCGTGCGGAATGAAGTACTTATCCGCGTCTATCTCCGACACACCGGGTGAGCAGGTATAATCGGTTGCGACAAAGAAGCTCGGGATATCTATCTCGCGGCTTGCACGAAGCTCCGTCATCATCATCGCCGCAAAAATATGTACGCTGATGACAACATCGTAGCTGCCGCTGAAGAGCTTTCTGCACAGCTCATCGGCACCCTTGGCATTCTGCTCGTACAGATGGTTCTGCGGTATCTTTTCACCTATGCGGTAGCCTGCGCCGTAGAGCTTGGGGGCATATTTATAAGCCAGCACATGACCCCGACTTATAAGCTCCGCCCTTGCTTTGGGCAGGAAATCAAGCGCATTTACTATGTCGCATCGGCTTCCCATTTTTTCAAAATATTCGCTTATCGCGGCAGCCGCGCTGTTATGTCCGCCGCCGGTGTTACAGCTTAGTATAAGTACCTTCACGCCTTTGCCATCCTCCTTTGTCTGCGCTGCTCAAGCATCACGAGCCTCGGTCTGTTGTATCTTTGAATGATAATAAACGGCAGATTGCCGAAAATATTATAAACAAGCCAGAAAAGCACCGCCCACGCATTGTGCCAGAACAGGAATATACCCGCTGACGCAGCGATAAGACCCCAATGCACGCACTCGGCAACGCAGGTCTCAGCTATGAGAACATCAGTGCCGCGCTCTTTGGCGGCGGTCATTTTCTTTTTGACCATATCGGGCATTATCCGGCTCATATCCGGGAGCTGATCCTTCCAATGCTTTATGCCGAGCTTTTCATAAACCCTGCCGTTTTTCTCCCACTGTGCCGCACGATAGGGAAATTTTTGTGCGTCGAAGCAATCTCTCGGCAATGCCTGTCCCACAAAGTGCGACGCTATGCCCAGCGCCGCTATATATAACACTGCATATAAGAATTTCATTTCTTGCCTCCGAGTAATCTGACATATCTTGCCGTGTAAACAACAAGGCTCAAAACTATGAGTCCGGCGCACACGGCAGCACTCGCCGCAGACACCGACTGCGGTATATTAGGCAGTATAACATGACTCATCATGACCGCATAAATAACGCCGGTACACAGCTTGCCGCACCATATCGCGCTGTTGACGGTATCGGTCTTTTTGAGCACATAGTATCCCACAACAATCATGATGAGCTCCTTGACCACATGAATACCCAGCAGCCACCACATCGCCGGATAGCGTGTTGCCACACAAATCATCATGGCGCACTGCGTGAGTTTATCCGCCACCGGATCGAGCACCTTGCCGAGGTCGGTCACCATATTGTATTTTCGCGCTATCCTGCCGTCTATGATATCACTCAGCCCGCTGGCAGCAAGAGTTATGAGTGCCTCCGTGAAATCGCCGCGAATATAAAGCTGGATAAACAGCGGTATCAGCAGCAGGCGAAAATAGCTCAGCAGATTGGGGATGGAGAATGCCTCCTGACGCATCTGCTTTCCGATGTTTCTTGTTTTGGGTTCTTCCGACATTTAATCACCGTCTTTTTTTAGATTATTATTCTGCCTTGATTTTAACAATTCCCCGGCTCGCAGGCAATGCACACCGAGCCTCAAGTGCACAACAAGCGTACTGAACACAAAAAATTTACAATTTCTTAATTACTATGCCCCGCTTAATCCTTATAATACACAGGGCAAAATTTTGCCCATAATCTGCACGGGAGTGAATAAAATGAAAAAAACTTACGATGTTGCCATTATCGGCTGCGGCACCGCAGGAATTTTCGCCGGCTATGAGCTTATTCGCCGGCATCCGGACCTTAAAATCGTCGTGCTTGAGCAGGGCGGAGACATATATTCCCGTAACTGTCCCATCGTTGCGGGCAAGGTCAAGGAATGTATCCACTGTGCGGTTTGCGATACCATGTGCGGCTTCGGCGGCGCAGGCGCTTTCTCCGACGGCAAGTACAACTTCACGACCGCATTCGGTGGCTGGCTTACCGACTTTATGGACGATGATGAGGTCATGGAGCTTATTAACTATGTCGACAGCGTCAACATGAAGTACGGCGCAACGGACAAGACCTTCTCCACCGACACACCGGAGGCTAAGGCCCTTGAGCGCGAAGCACTCAAATACGACCTGCACCTGCTGCACGCCAAGGTAAAGCACCTCGGCACGGAGAACAATCTCCGCATTCTTCAGAATATGTACGACGACCTTAAAAAGGTCATTGAATATCGCTTCCGCACCTCTGTCGAGAGCATCGACAGGCAGGGCGAGGCTTACAGTCTCACCCTTAAAAACGGCGATACGGTCGATTGTAAGTATCTCATTGCAGCGCCCGGCAGAAGCGGCGCTGAGTGGTTTGCAAACGAGTGCAAGAAGCTCGGTGTTCGCCTCATCAACAATCAGGTCGATGTCGGCGTTCGCGTCGAGCTGCCTGCTACCGTTTTTGAACACATCACCGATGTTGTCTACGAATCCAAGCTCATCTACCGCACAAAGCAGTACGGCGATTCGGTCAGGACCTTCTGCATGAACCCTTACGGTCATGTCGTTGCCGAAAATGTTGAGGGTATCAACACCGTAAACGGTCACTCTTACTCCGACCCCGCTCTGCGCAGCAAAAACACAAACTTTGCGCTTCTGGTGTCCAACCGCTTCACCAAGCCCTTTGACGAGCCGTACCGCTACGGCAAGCACATTGCATCGCTGAGCAATATGCTCTCCGGCGGCGTCCTCGTTCAGCGTTTCGGTGACCTTGTCAAGGGCATCCGAACTAACGAGCATCGCCTTGCCCAGTCGATGACCCGTCCCACCCTCTCCGCCGCAGTTCCCGGTGATCTGAGCCTTGCACTGCCCAAGCGTCAGCTTGACGATATCATCGAGATGATTTATGCTCTGGACAAAATCGCTCCGGGCACCGCCAATTATGACACCCTGCTCTACGGTGCGGAGGTCAAGTTCTACTCCTCTCGCCTTGAGCTTAGCGGAAATCTCGAGACCGAGTTTTCAAACTTCTTCGCCATCGGCGACGGTGCAGGCATTACACGCGGACTGGCACAGGCCGCAGCCTCCGGCGTTAAAGTCGCAAAGGTCATTTCCGAAAGAATTTAATTTACTTACCAAATCTGCCGTATCGCTGATACGGCAGATTTTTTATATTATCTTCTGCGTCGTGAATTTCGATTCCAGCACCGCAAAGCCCGCTCGGTTTGCGTAATTTATCGTCCAATAGCTTATGCCGGCAAGACCGTATTCCGAGACCAGCGCAAGCCGCGCTCTGACGCTTCTTGCGTCCTCAAACCAAACCTCGTGCCGAACTCCGGAGGGGTCTGTGTAGTTAAAAAACGGTGCCTGCGCCTTTTCGTCAAACTTTATCTGCGCAAAATTCGCCGCCGCAAGATTTGCCGCTGCCGTGTTTGATATGACCGTTGCCGCCTTCCCCTGCTGCCACGGCAAAGTCCAATTATAGCCGTAGTTTGAAAAGCCGAGCAAAATTTTGCCCGACGGGATTTTTGTAACGGCATAATCGAGCACGCTGCGAATGCGATTAACCGGCGATACCGCCTGCGGTGCGCTGTAGGTGTAGCCCCACTCGTAGGTCATTATGATGACCCTATCGCAGTATTTCCCGTGAGCTTCGTAGTCGTGAGCCGTGTACAGCAGGCCGTACTGCTCATCGGAGGTTTTAGGCGCAATTGCGCTGCTTAAATAATAGCCCTTGGGATGCAGAGTCTCGGACAGCCTGCGCAGAAAGGCGTTGTAGCCCTCTCTGTCAAAGGGATACACATACTCGATGTTGAGATTTACCCCGTAATAGCCGCGGCTTCGCAGGGCACTTAGGATATTTTCAATAAGTGTTGCCTGCACCGTTTCATCTGTGAATATCGCATGGGCTATGTCGCTTGAAAAGCCGCCGGAGGGGCTGATATTCGTCAGCGTGAGCATGGGCGCCGTCGCTGTTTCGTAAGCGCGGCTTATCATGCGCTTGTCGTCTATCGGAGTTATGCCGCCGGATGCGTCCATTTGCCACGAAAACGGGCACAAAAAGGTCATATACGGCAGTGCCTCGTTTAATACTGCATCGCTGATATTCGGGTATGCGTAGCCGTTTACCTCGATTTCCCCCTGTGGGAAGCTGTCACCCGGAATGACAAGCGTCTGTCCCACAGAGAGCCTGTTGGGGTCTGAAAGAGCGTTTATGTAGCTTAGCCGCTCGGTCGTCACTCCGAATTTTTTCGCTATTGAATACAGGGTATCCCCCCGTTTGACAACAAAAATTCTCATACCGTCACCTCTCGGTTCATGGTATGAGAATCGTTCTTCAAATGTTCTTACCGTTTAAAGCCGCCGACACGAGCTCATCACCGTCGTAGCTAAGCTTCAGTGAGAAAAACGGCTCATTTTCCTCTAACAGACGGAGGAATATCCTGTCCCCCTCCCACAGCGTCAGGCGCATCAGCTCGCTTTTCTTTATCCACTCAAGCTCGCCCTCGCTGCATGGGCCTATCCTGCCGGTAAAGCCGTCGGCTGTGAACAGATGCATATACTCGGTCGGGCAAACTGTGTTTACAAAGGTCACAATGCCGCGGTAACGCCACGATGTGAGCCTTAAGCCCGACTCCTCATACACCTCGCGCAGCAGGCATTCCTCGGGGCTTTCGTCCTTTTCAAACTTGCCGCCGAGGCCTATCCATTTGTCGCGATTTATGTCGTTTTCCTTTTTCACGCGATGCAGCATGAGGTACTCATCGCCGCGCTGAATGTAGCACAGTGTTGTGTTTATCATACTTCACTCAAAGCTTGAACTTTGCATCGTACTCGGCAAAGCTCTTCTTAAACTGCTCGGTCGTTTCTTCCATGAGCTTGTTGTAGTAATCGTGCGTTTCCAGTGCACCGCTTGCAAGCTCGATCATCGCGACGCCGATATTCGAGCAGTGGTCGGCCATACGCTCGAGATTTGTCAGGAAATCGTTAAAGACAAAGCCGTGCTGCAGGGTGCAGGTGCCGTCGCTTATGCGGTTTATGTGGTGCAGCTTCATCTCATCGCAAAGGCTGTCTATCTTCTCCTCAAGCGGCTCGATGCGATAGGCTATGCTCAAATCCTCCTCAACGAACGCCTTAACCGCGAGCGCAACGATTTCGGACACGGCAGAGCGCAGAACGGAAAGCTCGTGTGTTCCGTATTTGGAGAACGAAAGCTTCTTATCATACATCTCCTGCGCGCACTCGGCGATGTTGAGCGCATGGTCGCTCATACGCTCAAAGTCGGTTATCGAGTGCAGGTACTTGCTGACCATGATATTCTGCTGCTTTGTCAGCTCAAGCCTTGTTATCTGGACAAGATATGTACCGAGCTTATCCTCGTAGCGGTCAACAAGCGACTCTAAGTTCTGGACCTCGGCAAAGCCCTCCCTGGTGTACTTATCCACCAGTGCAAGAGCATCGGTGACATTTTCGACAACGCAGCGTGCCATGGAGTTTATGACCTCACGGCTTTGCTCTATTGCAAGTGCCGGATGAGCAAGGAAGCGCTCCTCAAGACGATCCATGTCGTGCAGACCATTGTCACGGCTCCTATCCTCCTTGACGAACAGGGACACGAATTTCTCAATAAGTCCGGTCACCGGCGCAAGGATTAAAACTATGACAACTCTGAACAGGGTGTTGACAAGTGCAATGCTCACCGCCGTCATGGTAAGGTCCATAAAGCCGAAATTCACAAAGGCGTTTACCGTATAGAATATAATGCTGACAATTATCACGCCGAAAAGGTCAATCACAAGGTACGACAGTGCGGTACGCTTGCCGTCTGCACTTGCACCCATAGCCGACAGCAGAACGGGAACCGCAGCTCCGATGGCAATACCCATTATTATCGGGAATGCGACCTCAAAGCTGACTGCTCCGGTAATGGCAAGTGCCTGCAAAATGCCGACTGCGGCAGATGCGCTCTGCAAAACGCTTGTGAAGACAAGTCCAACCAGGATGCCGAGAATGGGATTTGAGAAATCCGTCATTATCCCAATAAAGTTTTCATCGGATCTCAGTCCCGAGACCGCTCCGCTCATCGCCTTCATGCCGAACATCAAAACGGCAAAGCCCATCAGTATGCCGCCGACATGGCGGTTTGACATATCCGAGGAGAACATATATAGGATAATGCCGATGAGTGCAACGATCGAGGTCAGAGTTTCCGTTGACAGAAGCTCAAGCCAGCCCGAGGAGCTGCCGCTGATATCCGAAAGGCAGATTATCCAACCGGTGACGCTCGTGCCGATTATCGCACCCATTATTACGCCTATTGCCTGGCGCACCTTCATCATTTCCGAGTTTACGAAGCCGACCACCATAACAGAGGTCGCGGACGACGACTGTATAACGGCGGTTACGCCGGTTCCCAGCAGAATGCCCTTTAGCTGAGTCCCGGAAAGGCGGTACAGCACGACCTCAAGCTTGCTGCCGGCAACCTTTTTCAGGCTATCACCCATCAGCGACATTCCGAAAAGGAAAAGCGCAACGCCGCCGAGAAGTGAAAGCACTTCAGAAATTCCCATTATGTTTCTTCCTCCGATAAAAGGGATGTAATCAATATCCGGTCATAGAATTTTCGCTACTTCCACGACTATATTATTGCAGTAAATCCGGCTCATGTAAAGCTAAAATTTACTGTTGAGCGCAATTTCGTATCTTTTAACAAGGCAGCCCCCTGCCAAAAAGCTCTCAACAT
>JAEDIN010000008.1 GCA_016292445.1 Oscillospiraceae bacterium
TTCTGCTTTACCTGGTCAATTTTCTGCTGCTGTGCCTGCTCGGTTGAATACCAGCCTCTGCTGGTCATTTCCTTATAAATGTTGTCCTGCATACAGATGCTGTCGTTGAGCGCGGTGTTAAAGGTCTGGTGGATGTTTGCCGTTGAGGACTCTATCGCACCGTGCATATACAGGTCGCATACTCCCTTAGTGGTAAGAAGCAGGTTCTCCATAATGTCTCTGTCGTTCATGTCCTTCTCCTCCTTAAACAAGGTTAAAAAACTGCGTAAACAGCTTCTGGTTGTTGTTTGCAAACTTCTGGACCGCCTGTTTAAGAGTCGGGTCTGTAAGCTGGCTTACTGCCTGGTTGCACTGTGTGGTCATGAACTTGATATGGCCGAGTGCGTCTTCGATATAAAGCAATTCTTTCGGTGTCATATTCTTTTCCTCCGTTTTATATTGAGACTAAGCTCGATAATATTATCTGCGATGTGCGCCTTGTTATGCTGGCAAATGCTTATCGGCCGGAAAATTATATAGAATTAGAATTTTTTTGAATTTTTGCAAAATCAGGTTTCTGTGCAAATCAAACTCAAGATTTATATATCAGCCTGCTCGTTTTATCAAAACGATAGCAATACCGTTATATTTATGAATTTGTCTGCTTCGGATGAAATACAATAATTTGAGGTGACAAGCCATGAAAGAACTGAAGCTTTATATCTCTGCCGGCATTTTTATAGCACTTACTGCCGTAAAAATGCTGTTTCCGCAGATATCGGACGAGATAAGAGACGGAATAAGCGAGGCACTGAAGATGGAAAGTGAGCAGACACAGGCAATAATCGCACTGGGCAGCAGCTTAACCAAAGAGGATATTATCAAAGCCTTTGATTTTTCAAGATACAGCGAAACACAGTCGGTCGGCGTGGATATAACGCCAATTCCCATGCCTACATCCACCCCAACCCCGGTACCAACACCAACACCAACCCCGGAACCAACCCCGACACCGACGCCTGAGCCTACGACACCGCCTAAGGTGGCGGCATTTTATGAGTCGCAAAAGGCATTTTCGGAATATGCCGTGCCGTCAAATGTATCGTATGACTTTTCGGAGCTGCCTTTTAAATACACAAGCCCCGTCAAGGGCGTGACCTCCTCAGGCTTCGGTTACAGAATGCACCCGATAAAAAAGGAGGTAAAATATCACTACGGAACGGATTTTGCGGCAAATACGGGGGAAAAGGTGTATTCATTTGCAGACGGTAAAATATATGCTATCGGCGAAAACGACAGCTACGGAAAGTATGTTATAATAGACCATGCCGACGGTTACAGAACCTTGTATGCCCATTGCAGCAAGCACCTAAAAAGCGGCGGCAAGGTAAAAAGGGGAGAAGTCATTGCCCTTGTCGGCGAATCCGGAGCGGCGACGGGACCGCATCTGCATTTTGAACTCATGCACTGCAAGACCTATTTAAATCCCGAGTTCTACTTATGAACAGAATAGATGTCGGTGCCGGAGCATTATTTCTGCTTTCGGTCATTTATTTTTTCGGAGGCATTACGAGCCTTTTAGCCCTGCTGATTGCCGTTGCTGTCCATGAACTCGGCCACATTGCGGCAATACGACTATTCGGCGGCAGGATACAAATGCTCAAAATCGGCATAAGCGGACTGTGCATACGCTATTACGGAGCTTTAGGCACGACAAACAGTGTAATCTGCCTGTGCGCAGGGCCTGCACTTGGACTTGTGCTTGCGTATGCGGCATCGTATCTCGGAAATCAAAGTCAAAATCTTCTTCTTATTAAAACTGCCGGATTCAGCCTTGTGCTGTCTGTTTATAATTCGCTGCCTGCCTTACCTCTTGACGGCGGAAGGGCGCTGCAATGCCTTGCTGAAAGAGTTTTTGGCGTTAGCTTTGCTCAAACGCTGCTTGAATTTTCGGGTATGCTTACGGGAGCGGCACTGTTGTTTGCTGGAGCTTTTTTTATAAGGCAGAGCTTCGGCACAGCTCTGCTTATTGCCGGAGTATGGGTGCTGACGGCGCAAACGGGTATTGTAAAAACCTAAACGATGTTGTAAAATTGTGAGGATAAAAGTTTTGGAGATAAACAATGGATAAAAAACTTGAGCGCATACTTCCGAGAGTGCAGAAGCCTGCACGGTATACCGGCGGTGAGTATAATCAGATAATCAAAAACAAGGACGAGGTCGATATCAGGGTGGCGTTTTGCTTTCCCGATACATATGAGATAGGTATGTCAAACCTCGGTATGGGCATACTCTACTCAACCATGAACGAGCTGCCCTATGTGTGGTGCGAGCGTGTGTACGCTCCGTGGGGCGATATGTACGACGAGATGAAAAAGGCCGATGTCAAGCTCTATGCACTTGAGAGCGGCGATCCCATCTCCGAGCATGATGTTCTTGCATTCTCCGTCGGCTACGAGATGGCGTATACCACCGTGCTGGACATGATAGATATGGCAGGCTTACCTGTCCGTAATGCCGATAGAACCGAGCTGTTACCGCTTGTCGTAATGGGCGGCACTGCTGCCCTCAATCCTGAGCCGATGGCGGATTTCGTTGACATTTTTCTGCTCGGCGAGGGGGAGGAAATGAACAACGAGCTTTTGGAGCTCTTGCATGAGGCTAAGAAAAACGGCTGGAGCAAGACGGATTTCTTGAAAGAAGCCTGTCATATCGGCGGTGTGTATGTGCCGAGCTTTTATAAGCCGATACTCAACGCCGATAACACGATAAACAGGTTTGAGATATCCGAGGACGCACCACAGAGGGTTACAAAGCGCATTATTGCCGACCTTGATAAGGTGCATTTCCCACTCAAGCCCGTTGTGCCCTCGACCGAGGTTATACATGACCGCGTAAATCTTGAGCTCTTCCGCGGCTGTGTCCGCGGCTGCCGATTCTGTCAGGCAGGCCATGTATACAGACCGATAAGAGCAAAAAGCCCCGAGCTGCTTGTTGAGCAGGGCAAGGCATTGCTTAAAAACACCGGCTGTCAGGACATAACGCTGTTGTCTTTAAGCTCGAGCGATTACAGACATTTGTCCTGCATCTGCGACGGACTGCTTGAATACTGCGAGCCTCGCAGCATAGGCCTTTCGCTGCCGTCGTTGAGAGCGGATAACTTCTCAATCGAGATAATGCACAAGCTCCAGAAGACCCGAAAAAGCGGACTGACATTCGCGCCGGAGGCAGGAAGCCAAAGATTGCGTGACGCGATAAACAAGAATGTCACCGAGGAGGATTTGCTCAACACCTGCCGACTTGCCTTTGAGGGCGGCTGGAACAATGTTAAGCTCTACTTTATGCTCGGTCTCCCGACCGAAACCGAGGAGGATATTCTCGGCATAACCGAGCTTGCAAATCAGGTTCTGCACACATGGAGACTTTATGCAAAGAACAAAAACAGGGGAGTGCGCATAACCGTATCGACCTCCTGCTTCGTGCCGAAGCCGCACAGCCCATTCCAGTGGGAACGGCAAAACACCATGGAGGAGTATATTGCTAAGGTCAACCTCCTGCGTGAGAATATAAAGGCGAAGAATGTTGTGTACAACTGGCACGATCCGCAGACAAGCTATATAGAAGCAACTTTATCCAGAGGTGACCGCAGAATGGGTGCAGTCATTGAAAATGTATGGCGTGCCGGCGGCAGGCTCGAGGCGTGGAGCGATTATTTTTCGTTTGACAGGTGGATGAAGGCATTTGACGATGCAGGTGTTGATCCAAGCTATTATGCGCACAGAGAGCGCGAGAAAGACGAGGTAATGCCCTGGGACATTGTCGATGTCGGAGTGCGCAGGGAGCACCTGTGGCATGAAAAAGAGCAGTGCTACAGGTCCCGGCTTTCGCCCGACTGCCGCAAGCAATGCTCTGCCTGCGGAGCGGCAAAGCTTTTGAAGGGAGGCCGCTGCGATGGATAAGCTGAGACTGCTTTTTTCAAAAACCGGCAGGGCGGTTTATATTTCGCACCTTGACTTAATGCGCACACTTACGAGAGCGTTTCTGCGTGCAGAGTGCCGCCTTAAATACTCCGAGGGCTTTAATCCGCATCCGCAGATATCGATTGCGCTTCCGCTTTCGGTCGGCGCAGAGAGCATTTGCGAGATAATGGACTTTAAGCTTATTGAGGACAAAGAGCCGGATGAGATACTCGCCGCCCTGTCAAAGCAGCTTCCCGAGGGGATAGAAGCAATCTCCGTGTATGCCTCGGAGCGTAAGGTCAAGGAGCTTAAATGGCTGAAAATTACCGGCATTTTCGAGTATGATGAACGCAATGCCGGTAATATGGCGGTAAAGCTCAACGAATTTTACGCAAAGGACAGCATTGTCATATCCAAAAAGACAAAGCGCGGCATCGGAGAAAGTGATATAAAACAGGCAATTAAGGAAATTGTCTTTACCGACGACGGCGATAATGTCATACTTGACGCAATAGTTTCGGCGCAGGAGCCGACGCTCAATCCGCAGCTTTTAGCCGATGCGTTGATGCAGCTAAATCCCGAGATTGCACCCGATTATGCAAAATTCAGGAGACTTGAGGTTTACGATGAAAATATGAGTATTTTCCGCTAAAAAATGCTTGCATTTCAAGGATTTGTGTGGTATTATATCAAGGCTTGTGCGGTAATGCCGCAAGCTATCAAGCGGTCCTCTGCCGAGACCCAAAGGGAGTCCTCCGGCACGAACGCCTTAAGAAAAGGAAGGATTAGACTATGGATCTGATCAAAGTTCTCAGCGAACAGTACATGAAGCCCGAACTGCCCGAACTGAATGTCGGCGATACCGTCCGCATCACCGTTCGCGTAAAGGAAGGCAGCCGTGAGCGCAACCAGGCTTTTGAAGGCACCATCATTGCCAAGAAGCATGGCGGCATCAACGAGACCATCACCGTCCGTCGTATTTCCTACGGCGTAGGCTGTGAGAAGGTCTTCCCCGTACACTCTCCCTCCATCGTCTCCGTAGAGACAGTTCGCCGCGGTAAAGTCCGCAGAGCAAAGCTGTACTACCTGCGTGATCGCGTCGGTAAGAGTGCGAAGGTCAAAGAGCGTCTTTAAGCTCAAGACCCACTATTGTTCAAAAAAAGAGGCGAAAGCCTCTTTTTTTGTTGCCTATTGAATCAGTTTTCGTGTATAATAAAAAGAACATCTATATCAGAGGTATTGCAAATGAAAAAGACTGATATGAATAAGAAGAAAAGCCAAGAGAAAACATCAAAACAGGGCGATATCTATGAGTGGATACAGTGTATAATTGTTGCACTCATCGTTTGCGTTGTAGTTTTTGTCTTTTTTGTCAGAATTGTCGATGTCATCGGTAGTTCAATGCACCCGACGCTGGAAAACGGGGATAAAATGATTGTAACAGATGTTTTCTACACGCCGAAGCAGGGTGATATCGTCGTGTTCCAGAAAGATGAATACGCAGACTATGCCCTTGTGAAGCGAGTAATTGCCACCGAAGGTCAAACGGTAGAAATCGATTTTGACAGACATATTGTCTATGTTGACGGCAACAAGCTTGATGAGCCGTATATTGCTGAGCCTACGGCAAATAAGATAGACTTTACCGGCATTCAGATAGTCCCCGAGGGCTGCGTGTTTGTGATGGGCGACAACAGAAACGACTCAACCGACAGCCGCGATGAGAGAATAGGCATGGTAGATACCCGAAACATCATCGGAAAGGTTGTATTTGTAGCTTTTCCGTTTGACCACATTGGCTCCCCCTACGGCAATTGACTATGGCAGATATTAATTTTGAAAAAATGAATATCCAGTGGTTCCCGGGCCATATGACCAAGGCACAGCGCATGATAGAAGACAGTATAAAGCTTGTCGATGCCGTGTGTGAGATACTTGACGCAAGAATCCCCAATTCAAGCCGCAATCCGGATATTGACAGGCTCGCTGCCGGTAAGCCGAGACTTATCATACTAAATCGTGTCGATCTTGCCGATCCTGAAATCACCGCGCAGTGGAAAAAGCATTTTGAGTCGCAGGGAATAAAGATATTGGAGACCGATGCCAAAACAGGTAAGGGTGTAAACGGCTTTGTTCCCGCTCTGCGTGAACTGCTTTCGGACAAGATAGCCGAATATGCCGCAAAGGGACAGGCGTCAAGACCTTTGCGTGTGATGATTTTAGGCATACCCAATGTCGGAAAATCAACCTTTATCAATAAGGTCGCAAAGCGCAAAGCGGCGGTCGCAGGCGACAAGCCTGGCGTTACCCGAGGCAAGCAGTGGATAAGCATCGATCGGGGCCTTGATCTTCTTGATACACCGGGTATTCTCTGGCCGAAGTTTGATTCGCAGGAGGTCGGCGAGATGCTTGCGATCACCAATGCGATAAAGGCGGATGTTCTCGACAAAGAAACTCTGGGTGCAAATTTTATGCTCAGACTGCGCGAAATGTACCCCGACGCTTTGACTCAACGGTATAAATTCGTTCCCGACTCTGATATGAACGGCTATGAGCTTCTTGAGGAGGCCGCAAAAAAGCGCGGCTTTTTGGTATCGAGGGGCGAGTATGATATTGAAAGAATGGCTAATACTCTGCTCGGTGAGTACCACGACGGAAAGCTCGGCAGAATCAGCTTGGAGAAACCCGAATGACAGAGCTTTGGAAGCTTGAAAACGAGATATATGCCGAAGGCTTTGAGCTTATTTGCGGCGTTGACGAGGCAGGCAGAGGGCCACTTGCGGGACCGGTTTGCGCAGCAGCGGTCATACTGCCGAGAGAGATTGAAATAGAGGGGCTTAACGACTCCAAAAAGCTCACTGAAAAAAAGCGCGATGCACTGTTTGATGTTATTTGCGATAATGCACTAAGCTACGGCATTGCCTTTGCAACAGTTGAAGAAATTGAAAGTATAAACATATTAAACGCCGCAATGCTTGCCATGAACCGGGCAATTGAGAAGCTTTCTCCCCGGCCGCAGCTTGCACTCATTGACGGCAACCGCAACAGCGCGATAAATGTGCCGAGCCGCTGTGTAATAAAGGGCGATGCCAAATGCGCCGATATTGCCGCAGCCTCAATTCTGGCAAAGGTCACCCGTGACCGATATATGCTCAAAATGGCGGAAAAGTACCCCGAATATCATTTTGAAAAGCATAAGGGCTACGGCACAAAGCTCCACTACGAGGCGCTGCGCGAATACGGACCGAGTGAGATACACAGACCGAGCTTTTTGAGGAAAATGCACTGATGGATAACCGCGAATTGGGTGCATGGGGAGAAAAGAAAGCCGCAGGCTATCTCCGACTGCACGGGTATAAAATCATAGAGATGAACTGCCGCTTTAGACAAGGCGAGATAGACATCGTTGCCTCAAAGCGCGGTTATATCGTTTTCGTGGAGGTCAAGCTCCGCAAGAACGATTCCTATGCCGAAGCAAGGGAATTTGTGACGGCGGCAAAGCAGCAGCGCGTGACGACGGCGGCACAGCTCTGGCTTGGGCAGAATGAAACGGAGCTTCAGCCGAGATTTGATGTGATTGAGATATACGCGCCCGACGGTGCAAAAGGGAAAGTAAAGATAAATCATATCGAAAATGCGTTTTAACAGGTGATCTATATGAAATACAACAGTACAAGAGATAAAAGCTGCCGTGTAAGCGCAGCTCATGCAATAGCGCATGGTTTAGCACCCGACGGCGGCTTATTTGTTCCCGAGGAGCTGCCGCAGCTAAGTCCGCAGCAGATAGAAGCTCTTTGCAAGACCGATTACCGCGGCAGAGCTGAGGAGATACTGGCTTTGTTTCTCGATGAGTTTAGCAGGGAAGAGATAAGAGCCATCGTCACCGCCGCATACGGTGATAATTATGATGATTCCGCTATCGCGCCACTGCATAGTATTGACGAAAAAACCGCGGTTTTGGAGCTTTGGCACGGTCCGACCTGTGCATTTAAAGACATGGCTTTGCAAATTTTGCCGCATTTGCTCACAGCCTCACTCAAAAAATGCGGCGAAACAAGAAAGGTGTGCATTCTTGTTGCAACCAGCGGCGATACAGGCAAGGCTGCGCTTGAGGGTTTTGCCGATGTCGAGGATACAAAAATACTTGTCTTCTACCCACACAACGGTGTGTCCGATGTCCAAAGGCTTCAGATGGTCACCCAGCGCGGCGGAAATGTTTCGGTTGCCGCAGTCCGCGGTAATTTTGACGATGCGCAGAGCGGGGTAAAGACTCTGTTCGGCGACGCGGAGCTTTCTAATGAGCTGTTGGATAAGGGCTGGTTTCTGTCCTCGGCAAACTCCATCAATTGGGGCAGGCTTTTACCGCAGATAGTGTACTATTTCTCCGCGTATTGCGAGCTTGTCAACTCAAAGTATGTCAGGATAGGTGATGATGTCGATTTTGCAGTCCCGACGGGCAATTTCGGCGATATTCTTGCCTGCTGGTATGCAAAGAAAATGGGGTTGCCGGTCGGCAAGCTCATCTGCGCATCAAATGAAAATAATGTCCTTGCCGATTTCTTCAAAACCGGCATCTATGACCGCAACAGAGCCTTCCATACGACAATTTCACCGTCGATGGACATTCTTGTTTCCAGCAATCTTGAGCGCTTGCTGTACTCCGTGTGCGGTGATGATATACTCGTGGCAGAGTATATGCGCAGCTTGAATGAAAAGGGAAGCTATACAGTCGGAAATGATATTTTCAAGGTGCTGTCAGATAACTTTGTAGGCGGCTTCTGTTCCGACTCCGATACCAAGAAAACAATAGCCTCGGTGTATAACAAGCACAACTATCTTATCGACACGCACACCGCCGTCGCGTACAAGCTTATGAATGAGTACAGAAACACTTCCGCAAGCAAAAGAACGACCGTTGTTGTCTCCACGGCAAGTCCGTTCAAATTCTGTGACAGCGTTTTGAACGCGCTCGGTGAAAACATCGACGCTAAGGGTACCGAGCTGATAAAGAAGCTGTCGGAGCGCACCGGCGTAAAAGCTCCTATGCCGCTTTCAGACCTTGATAAACGCGAAAAGAGATTTGAACTTGTGATAAATAAGCAAGAGATGCGTCAAACGGTCACCGATTTTCTTAAGTAATACAATATGTACGGGACATAAGTCCCGTGTGCTTAGTCGCAGCAGCCTCTCGGACAGAAGGTTCCGCAGAAGGTCTCGGACTTGGTGGTCGCTCTCTCGTTCTGAACCTTGATCTGGGAAGCGGCGCACTTGTTGTCGATGGTGTTGTACTTGCAGGTGCTCACATCGCAGCCGACACCGGTGATTTCGCTCTGATGAATTTTCTTATCGTTCATGTTTTTACCTCCGATATTATTGCCGTAAGGCAATGATATTGTTTGCCGATTAAACTTAATTATACGGAGAAACTATGTCTTTATATGCGATTGGCGACCTGCATTTGTCGCTTGGCGTTGAAAAACCGATGGATGTTTTCGGCGGCAGATGGGAAAATTATGTTGAAAAAATAATAGAAGGCTTCTCGGAGCTTAGTGATGATGACCTTACAGTCATATGCGGCGATATCACATGGGGCATGACGATAGATGAGGCTCTTGAGGATTTTAAATTCATTGACAGACTGCCGGGCAAAAAAATCATTCTAAAGGGTAATCACGACTATTGGTGGACTACCGCTACAAAAGCCAAAAAGATTTTTGCCGAGCACGGTATCACAACGATCGATATCTTGCACAATAACTGCTTTAAGTACGAAGATGTATATCTTTGCGGCACGCGCGGCTGGTTTTATGAGGAGAGCAAGAACGACGAACATGACAAAAAGGTAATGAATCGCGAGATAATGCGCCTTGAAACGTCGCTGAATGCTGCCGGAGACGGAGATAAATATGTGTTTCTGCACTATCCTCCGAAATTTCAGAGCCACGAATGTCCCGAGATACTGGAGCTGCTGAAAAGATTTAATGTAAAGCAGTGCGTTTACGGGCATATTCATGGTGCAGGCTGCGCATTTACCTTTAACGGAATGCTCGGAAATACGAAATTTGACCTTGTTTCTGCCGATTATATACATTTTAAGCCTAAAAAGCTGCTCTGATAACACATTATTAAATAAAAAACATTGCTTTTAGCGGGATAATCTGCTATTATGCTTAAGTGTTTGTAAGAACATTATTAGGAGGAAGACATATATGTTAGTTAGAAATGTAGAAAAGAAAGAGAATAATACTGCAACTTTCCAGGTTGAAGTTGATCCTGCCGAGTTTGACAAGGCTATCGACAAAGCCTATAACAATGTCAAGGGCAGTATAAATATTCCCGGCTTCAGAAAGGGCAAAGCTCCCCGCGCAGTCGTTGAAGGTATGTACGGTCCCGACGCATTCTATCAGGATGCTATCGAGGTCGCTGCTCCCAATGCTTTCGGCTACGGCATTGACAACAGCGGTCTTAAAATGATTGGCAGACCCAGCATGACCGATTTTGAGGTTACCGATGACAAGGCACTTGTCCTCACCTTTATGGTTGACCTTTTCCCCAAGATCACTCTCGGCCAGTACAAGGGCTTGAGCGCACAGAAGGGTGAAGCAGTTGTTACCGACGAGATGGTCGAGGCTGAGATCAATGCCGACCTCAAGCGCAATTCCCGCTTTGTCGATGTTGACCGCGAGGCACAGGAAGGCGATACCGCAAACATTGACTTTGACGGCTATCTTGACGGTGAGCAGTTTGAAGGCGGCTACGGCGAGGGTTACAGACTTGAGATTGGCTCTAAGACATTTGTTCCCGGCTTTGAGGATCAGATTATCGGCATGAAGGTCGGTGAGACCAAGGATATTAACATTACCTTCCCCGAAAACTATACCGAAGAGCTTGCAGGCAAGGATGTTGTCTTCAAGGTAAAGCTCAACAGCCTCTGTGTTGCAGAGCTTCCCGAATTTGACGATGAGTTCGTTCAGGATATCTCCGAGTTTGAGACCGTTGACGAATTTAAGGCAGACCTCCGCAAGGAGATGGAGAAGAGAGCAGTCGAGAATGTTGAGAGTGCTTTCCGCTCCGATATCATGATGCAGGCATGCGAGAACATGACCGTTGATATCCCCGAGGTTCTCATAAACGCAAAGGTTGAAGAGCTTGTACACACCTATGCCAACAACTTCGGCGTTACCGACCCCAAGCTCACCACCGAGGATATCATCAAGATGATGGGGCTTGACGACGAGTCTTTGAACACTACCATCCGTCCCGTTGCCGTAAACCAGGTCAAGCAGGAGCTCCTCCTTGAGGCAGTTATCGAGGCAGAGGGCATCGACATCTCCGGCGAAGCATTTGATGAGTATGTAAAGACCACCGCCGAGTCAGTAAACGCTACCCCCGAGTCCATCCTCAACTACTTCGGCGAGGACTTCATCAAGAACGAATACAAGAGAGAGCAGGCCACCAAGATCATTATGGATTCTGCAATCGTTGCTCCCAAAGAGGAAGCAGCTGAATAATTAACGGATTATTCGGATATGATCTCCTGGATAGGCTTAATATGAAAGGAGACTATTATGAGTTTAGTACCTTATGTCGTGGAACAGACAAGCCGCGGTGAGCGTTCCTATGACATTTTTTCAAGACTTCTTAACGACCGCATCATAATGCTGTCCGAGGAGGTCAACGATGCAACCGCAAGCCTTGTTGTTGCACAGCTTCTGTATCTTGAAGCACAGGACCCCGATAAAGACATACAGTTTTATATCAACAGCCCCGGCGGAAGCGTCACGGCAGGCATGGCGATTTATGACACCATGCAGTATATTAAGCCCGATGTTTCAACAATTTGCATCGGCTTAGCCGCATCTATGGGCGCATTCCTGCTTTCCTCCGGCGCAAAGGGAAAGCGTCTGGCACTTCCCAATTCCGAAATAATGATACATCAGCCCTCCGGCGGCAGCCAGGGTCAGTGTACCGATATTCAGATACAGGCTGAACAGATCCTGAAGATTAAGCATAATTTGAATCGCATTCTTGCCGAGAATACCGGCAAAGCGATCGAGGTCATTGAGCGTGACTGCGAGCGTGACCACTTTATGTCTGCGCAGGAAGCTGCGGAATACGGTATTATCGACAAGGTAATTACCAAGCGTTAAAAGCTGATGGGGGAACTTTTCGTTCCCCCTTATTTATACAGCAAGTTTTGAGGTAACACTATGGCAAGAACTGACGACAGAAAAAGTATAAGATGCTCATTTTGCGGCAAAACGCAGAATCAGGCAGGCAGACTCATTGCCGGCAACGGCGCATACATCTGTGATGAGTGCATTCAGCTTTGCATGAGCATCATTGCCGACGATGTAGATGAGCCGATGAAGGAAGCGGAAAGCCCCGAACTTCGCTTTGAGAGTCTACCCAAGCCTGCGGACATCAAGGCAAATCTTGATGAATACATTGTCGGACAAGAGAGGGCAAAGACTGTCCTTTCCGTAGCCGTTTATAATCATTATAAGCGCATTTTGTATGCCGGCTCAAACGATGTTGAGCTGCAAAAGAGTAACATACTGCTTATCGGCCCTACCGGCAGCGGTAAGACGCTGTTTGCACAGTCCCTTGCAAAAATGCTCAATGTGCCGTTCGCAATTGCCGATGCAACAACTCTTACCGAGGCAGGCTATGTCGGCGAAGATGTTGAGAATATTCTCTTAAGATTGCTTCAGGCTGCCGATTTTGATGTAGAACGCGCCGAAAAGGGCATTATATACATCGATGAGATCGATAAAATAGCCCGAAAGAGCGAAAACACCTCCATCACGAGGGATGTTTCGGGCGAGGGTGTTCAGCAGGCGCTTCTAAAGCTGCTTGAGGGAACGGTTGCGAATGTTCCTCCTCAGGGCGGACGCAAGCATCCCCACCAGGAGTTTATCAAGGTCGACACCACGAACATTCTCTTTATCTGCGGCGGCGCGTTTGACGGTCTTGATAAGATAATCGAAAAGCGCACCGATAAAAAGAGCATGGGCTTCGGCGCGGAAATAAAGAGTACCACCGAGCGTGATGTCGGCGATATACTTGCACAGGCTCAGCAGCACGACCTTCTCAAATTCGGCATTATTCCCGAGCTTATCGGCAGACTGCCGGTAATCGCACCGCTGACCTCGTTAAAGCGCGAGGACCTTGTGCGCATACTCACCGAGCCGAAGAACGCTATGACAAAGCAGTATAAGGCACTCATGAGTTATGACGGCGTGGAACTTGACTACGATAGCGAGGCGCTTGAGGCAATTGCCGACAAGGCCATTGAAATGAAGATAGGCGCACGAGGCCTGCGCAGCGTCATGGAGGGGATAATGACTGACATAATGTACAGTGTGCCCTCCGAAAAAGACATTGAAAAGGTCATCATTACAGCTGACTGCGTGAATAATAACACCGGCCCCGAAGTAATACGCAAGTAAAATAGTTTCTGAGCAAGGCGGGGCATAAGTCCCGTCTTGCGTTTCCCTAAGAGGTTTTTCTATGAGTAATGTAAATGATATTGAAACCCGTGCATTGCCCGTTTTGGCACTGCGCGGTCTTAACATATTTCCAGGTATGCTCTTAAACTTCGATGTTGAGCGACCAATATCCGTTGCCGCGCTCAATTCGGCGATGAATGACGATCAGGAGATTTTCCTTGTCACACAGAAGGATATCGCAACCGATATGCCCGAGGAGAGAGACCTTTACCGAATAGGCGTTGTATGCCGCATTCGTCAAATGATACGCCAGCCCGGCTCAAAGCTCTGTAAGGTCATGGTCGAGGGTGTTCAGAAAGGCGCAATAGTAAAGATAACAAGCGATACTCCGCACTTTTTGGGCGAAATCGAGCTAATGCCGAATAAAATCGAGCGCGGTGAAAGCGCGAAGAAGGATGCGCTCATGCGTACCTGCATCGGAATGTTCGACGAGTATTTGCAGCTTGCCGGCAATTTGCCGCCGGAGATGCTGCTGAATATCGTAGTAAGCCGCGACCCGGGATATGTTGCGGACTATATTGCGCACAATCTGCGAATTGATTACCGCGACAAGCAGCGGCTGCTTGAGGAGCTGCACCCCTTGAAGCGCCTTGAAATGCTAATGAGTATTCTGTCTCACGAGATAGAGGTCATGACCATTGAGCAGGAACTCAACGATGCAACCAACGAACAGATGAACCGCAATCAGCGCGAGTATTTCCTGCGCGAGCAGATGAAGGTAATTCAGCAGGAGCTCGGTGAGGACGATACCTTCGACGATATCGGCGAATACAGAAGGAAAATTCGTGCGCTCAAGCTTGACAACGAGATTGAAGAAAAGCTTTTAAAAGAGGTTTCTCACCTTGCAAAGCAGCCCTTCGGTTCGACCGAGGCCACCGTTATCAGAGGTTATCTTGACACCTGCCTTGAGCTGCCGTGGAATACGAAAACAGTGGAAACGGACGATATCGAACTTGCAAGAAAAATGCTTGATGAGGACCATTTCGGACTTGAAAAGGTTAAAGAGCGCGTAATCGAGTATCTTGCAGTGCGAAAGCTTGCACCAAAGGCAAGCGGCATCCTTCTTTGCCTTGTTGGACCTCCTGGAACGGGCAAAACCAGTATCGCAATGTCAATTGCAAGAGCAACGAACCGCAATCTTGTGCGCATTTCCCTCGGCGGCGTGCATGACGAGGCGGAGATTAGAGGCCACCGCAAGACCTATGTCGGTTCAATGCCGGGCAGAATAATCGGCGGAATAAAGCAGGCGAAAAGCTCAAACCCCCTGATGGTGCTTGACGAGGTTGATAAGCTCGGTTCTGATTACCGGGGGGATCCGTCTGCTGCGCTGTTAGAGGCACTGGACCCCGAGCAGAATAAGACCTTCCGCGATAATTTCCTCGAAGTTCCTTATGATTTGTCCGATGTTTTCTTTATTACTACGGCAAATACGACAGATACCATTCCCAGAGCTTTGCTTGACAGAATGGATATAATTGAGCTTTCAAGCTATACAGATGAGGAAAAGCTATGCATAGCAAAAAATCATCTGTTGCCTAAGCAGCGCAAAAAGCATGGCTTAAAAGCGGCGCAGCTGAAAATAAGCGACGACGCAATTCGCGAGATTATAAGCCTTTATACAAGAGAATCCGGCGTCAGAGGACTTGAAAGGCAGATAGGTACGATATGCCGTAAAACTGCAGTTGCAATTGCAAACGGCGAGCGCAAGAGCCTGAGCCTCAGAGCAGGCATGCTAAAGCCTTATCTCGGCGCAGAGAAGTTTAAACCCGAAAAGCACCGCAATAAAGATGAAATAGGTCTTGTACATGGCCTTGCATGGACCTCTGTCGGCGGCGAAGTTCTCGATGTCGAGGTTGCCGTTGTTGACGGCAGCGGAAAGCTTGAGCTTACGGGCAATCTCGGCAATGTGATGAAGGAATCCTGCCAGGCGGCGGTGACCTATATCCGCAGTCGTGCAAAGGCTCTCGGCATTGACGAGCAGTTTTATAAGAATAAAGATATCCACATCCATTTTCCCGAGGGTGCGGTGCCCAAGGACGGCCCCTCGGCAGGTATAACAGTTTGCACTGCAATTGTCTCGGCACTAACCGGCAGAGCTGCCAGACGCAATATCGCCATGACGGGAGAAATAAGCCTGCGCGGCAGAGTACTGCCGATTGGCGGCTTGAAGGAAAAAACGATGGCGGCATTGCGAAACGGCATTAATACAGTTATAATTCCAACGGATAATGAGCCGGAGCTTGATGAGATAGACCCGACGGTAAAAGCTGCGCTTAATTTTGTCCTTGCCGACAGTGTCGATAAGGTCATAGATGTTGCATTGCTCGGCAAGGGTGATGAGGCGACAAGCGAGATAAAGACTCCGAGAACAAGAAAAAGGGCAAGCTCGGATATCAGACAGTAGGTGCAAAATGAATACACTTAATGTGAACAAAGCCGAATTTGTCAAATCGGCGGCAAATCCCTCGGGATTTATAAGAAGCGAGCTGCCCAACATCGTTTTCTCGGGTAAGTCCAATGTCGGTAAATCGTCGGTCATTAACAGACTTCTCAACAGAAAAAACTTTGCGAGAGTAGGGCAATCGCCCGGCAAGACCATTCATGTAAACTACTTTCTCATCGATAAGAAGGCATACTTTGTAGATCTTCCCGGTTACGGCTATGCTAAGGTCTCTCGCGGTGAAAAAGAACGCTGGGGCAAGCTGATGGAGCAGTTTTTTGCCGCCGAGGGGCTTATCACGCTTGGCGTCATGATAGTTGACTCCCGCCATAAGCCCACTGCCGACGATGTCACCATGGCGCAGTGGTTTAAGAGCACCTGCTGCCCGATGATAGTCGTTGCAAATAAGTGTGATAAGCTCAAAAAGAGCGAGATTGAGCCTAATATGGTGCTTATCCGTGAAACTCTTGAGCTAAACGAGGATACAGTGCTGATACCGTTTTCCGCCGAAAAGGGAAACGGTAAGGACGCACTGATGTCGGAGATACTTAATTATGTTTAATACAGTTGCTTCTTTTTCCGATGTGATAAGCAGTCTTGACTGGAGTGTCCTGCTGAATATTTTGCTTTCTGTCATTCCTGCGCTTATCTGCATTACTCTGCATGAGCTGAGCCACGGTTTTATCGCATACAAGCTTGGTGACGATACTGCTAAGCGCATGGGCCGACTTACGCTCAACCCCATTAAGCATATTGATATTGTCGGTCTCATAATGATGGTCGCCTTCAAATTCGGTTGGGCAAAGCCTGTGCCGGTAAATATGTACAATTTCAAGAATCCGAAGCGCGGCATGGCGATAACCGCACTTGCCGGACCGCTGTCAAATGTCATCATCTGCTGCGTCTTCCTGTTCATCTACGGCCTTGCCTACATACCGCTGACGGTCGCCGGAACAGAGATTGCGCAGGCAGCTTTGAACATGATATATATAACGGCGTATTTGAGCATCGCCCTTGCAGTTTTCAACATTATTCCCGTGCCGCCGCTTGACGGCTCTAAGGTGCTGTTTTCGCTCATGAGTGATGAAAGCTATATGAAGCTCATGCGGTATGAAAGGTACGGCATGATCCTTCTGCTTGTATTAGTTGCGACCGACATTCTCGGAAATCCCTTGTATACAGCAACACAATTTGTTTTTGATAATCTCTTTTTCTTTGCCGATTGGGGTTTTGCCCTGATTCAGGCCTTATATGTTTGATATGGAAAATCCGACCTTTCATCTTGAGGGCATAGTAAAGGATAAAAACGAGCTTTTGGACTTTTCCGGACCGCTCAGCCTTATTCTTATGCTCCTTTCCAAAAATAAAATAGAGATACGAGATATAAAGATTTCGGAGATCCTCGACCAGTACCTCGAATACCTTGCCGAGATGGAGCGAATGGACCTTGAGATAGCAAGTGAATTTGTCCAGATGGCGTCACATTTGCTGTTTATCAAGACCAGAACGCTCTTGGCAGGCGACGAGGAGGTCAGTGAGCTTGAAGAGCTGATGACCTCACTTGAACAGTTAAAGTGCAGGGATATTTATACTTCTGTGCAAAAGGTAGTGCCGGAGCTTAAAAAAGCCTCCGAAACGGGACTTTTGTACTTTGCAAAGCAGCCTGAGCCGCTGCCAAAGACGAGCAGGGAGTATGAGTATCGTCACGAGCCTGCAGACCTGTTTAAGGCCCTGTATACCATTGTTACGCGAGGTGGAAAACCGCTCGAACCGGAGTATTCGCGCCGACTTGCGCCCGCGAGGATTATTTATGAGGTTCGTACCAAAAGCCGCGAGCTTATAACGATACTGCAAAATGCTCCGTCAAAACTCAATGACCTTTATGCCAAGTGTGAAAGCCGTTCTGAAATAGTTGCGACCTTTATATCGATTCTTGAGCTGTGCAGCATGGGCAGCGTGGAGATAAGCGGCGAGGAAAGCGACTATGTTGTAAGCTTTGTTGGCGGAAATGTTGAAGAAATCCTCGAAAGAATAGTTGAGTAGGTAATATTTTATGGAACAGATGAATATAAAATCAGCAATTGAGGCTATACTCTTTGCAGCGGGTGAACCTGTACCGGCGGCAAGAATATCCCTCATTCTTGGTGTCAGCGAGGACGAGGTTTATGCGGCGGCAAAGGCGCTTTCCGATGAGTACAGCTTTAACCTGCGCGGAATAAGATTGCTTAAGCTTGATAAAAATCTTCAGCTCTGCTCATCTCCGGAGTATGCCTCCGTTATCACGAAGACTCTGGAACATCGCAAGCCGCCCATGCTTTCCCAGCCTGCACTGGAGACTCTTGCGGTAGTAGCGTATTTCCAGCCCGTCACAAGAGCGTATATCGACCAGGTCAGAGGTGTTGACAGCTCCTATACGGTCGGCGTTTTGCTTGAAAAGGGACTTATCGAACGCTGCGGAAAGCTCGATGTACCCGGCAGACCGTCACTTTTGCGCACAACGGATGTGTTTTTGCGCACGATGGGTGTCAGCGAGTTGTCGGAGCTCCCTGAGCTACCGGATATCTCGGCCAGCAACGGTGCAAAGGAGCTTGAGGATGCAATAGAAAAGCTTAACACCGTCGGCGAAAATCAGATCAGTATCGAGGAAATACATTAAATTCAGGTGGTGCAATTGGAAGCATTGATTCTTATTCTGCTTACGGTTGCACTGCTTTTTTATATAAAAACCAATCTGTGCGCAAGCTATGACAGCGGTAAAGCATCGGTGACCGTAAGTGTATTAGGGATAAAGAAAACGCTTTTACCTCGAAGTGAAAAAACTAAGAATAAGCGAAAACAGAGCGTTAAAGAGCGTTATTATTACGCAAAAGCGGCAATAAAAGCGTTTAATAAGATAAAGCGAAGCATCATAATAGAGAAACTCAATGTAAACTACATCAGCTCCGATGATAATCCGTATACCGCGGTGGTTAAATACAATGCTGCAAATGTACTTGCTGTTTCGTTGATGACTTATTTGGAAAGCTGTTTTAAAGTTAAAAACCGTGCAATAAATATAGATACGGACTTGACCGCCGACAAAGCACTAACAGAGATGTCGGCAGAATTGTCCCTTAGATTGGGGCATATAGTGTATTTCGTATCCGTATTCGGATTTGAACTAATTAAAAGGAGACATCGTGATGGAAAGCAAACTCAGCGAAATGATGCAGTCGGCAATGAACAGCGTAAAGCGGCTGGTTGAAGTGAACAACATAATCGGTGAGCCGATATGCACGCCGGACGGCTTAACCTTAGTACCCATATCCAAGGTGAGCTTTGGCTTCGGCGGAGCAGGCGGAAGACTTCCGGGGAATAATAAGGACGATTTCGGCGGAGGAAGCGCAACGGGCGTCAAAATCGAACCCATAGGTTTTCTTGCGGTCAAGGAGGGCGGAGTGCGGATGATAAATGTAATGCCTCCTGCTCAAAACAGCGTTGACAGGCTCTTTGAGCTTGTCCCGCAGGTGCTCGATAAGGTTAATTTTAAGGATTAAAATAAAGCAGATATGTCAATAATAAGCACTACCTAATTCAAAGGTGGTGCATTTTTTTATGAAAAAAATATTAAAAACAACAATTTGTATGATAATACTTGCGTCCATGCTTTGTGCAAACGCTTTTGCCGCACCGAGTGATATTTCGGCGAAAAGCGCGATACTGTACTGTGCCGATACAGGCGATGTACTGTATGAAAAAAATGCCGATAAGCGTATGCTGATTGCAAGCGTTACAAAGATAATGACCGCAATAGTTGTCATTGAAAACTGTGACTTGAACGAACAAGTCAAGCTCAAGCCCGAATGGTGCGCGATAGAGGGCTCAAGCATGTATCTTGACTACCGCAAGTCTTACACTGTCAAAGAGCTTCTTACCGGACTTCTTCTTGTGTCGGGAAACGATGCCGCTACTGCTTTAGCTTGCCATATGTCCGGCGATGAACGAAGCTTTTCGGCAAAGATGAACGAAAAGGCTAAGGAACTGGGACTGAAAAACAGCTCGTTCAGAAATCCTCACGGTCTGGACGATCCGGAGCATTATTCAACAGCAAGGGATCTTGCTGTTCTGGCAAGCTATTGTATGGAAAACGAGCAGTTTAGGGAAATAGTATCGAGCTATTCGGCAAAAATCAAAGACCAGACCTATTACAACCACAATAAGCTGCTTGTTAATTATGATGGCTGCATAGGTCTGAAAACAGGCTATACCATTGCTGCCGGCAGAACACTCGTAAGCTGCGCCGAGAGAAACGGTATGCGCCTTATCTGTGTTACCCTCAGCGCACCCGATGATTGGGACGACCACAAGAAGCTGCTCGACTACGGCTTTGAGAATTATAAATTAAGTGCATACAGCGGTAATAGCTTTAAGCTCGAGCTGCCGATAGCATCGGCTGCCGAAGATACAGCGATTGCCATACCCGAAAATGAACTCAAGCTTTTGACTTTAAACGATGATGTAGTCGATGTGAAGCTCGAAGTACCGAGAATACTTTTTGCGGGCGGTGTTAAGGGAGAGAAAGTTGGAAAGCTTAAGGTATTTGTAAACGGAGAGCTTGCGGCGGAGGAGAATCTGGTTTATACTGAAAATGTACCGGTAGACAGCTCCGAGCATTTGACGGCATGGGAGCATTTGCAGCGACTGCTCAATGAGGCTACCAAACCATTGTACATTTCTTAGGAGAGCAATGAAGGAAAGAATACAAAAAATAATATCGTCATCGGGCATTGCTTCGCGCAGAGCGGGTGAGGAGCTGATAAAGGCGGGTAAAGTCACTGTAAACGGCGTGCCCGCCAAGCTCGGCGACAGTGCCGATGCAGATGCGGATACAATATGCGTTGACGGCCGTGTTATCGGCCGTCGCGAGGGAAATACCTACATAATGCTCAATAAGCCGCGCGGATATGTTACTACACTTAATGACGAAAAGGGGAGACCTTGCATTAGCCGGCTTGTAAAGGATGTCGGCAAAAGGGTCTATCCTGTCGGCAGACTCGATATGTATTCCGAGGGACTGCTCATTCTGACCGATGACGGGGAATTTGCAAACAGACTTACGCATCCATCACATGAGATTACAAAGACCTACCACGCGTGGATAAAGGGCGAGTGCAGTGATGAGATTCTTAAAAAAATGCGTCGGTCATTTATTATAGACGGATATAAAACGCAGCCTGCCGAGGTTGAACTCTTGTTTTCATGCCCGGACTATTCAAAGCTTTCAATAGGTATACACGAGGGTAGAAACAGGCAGATAAGAAAAATGTGCGAGCAGCTTGGATTAAAGCTAACCAAGCTTAAAAGAATTTCGGAGGGAACACTCATTCTCGGTGACCTTAAACCGGGAAAATGGCGTGAGCTAACAGAGAAAGAATTGCAGGATTTGACCGAATATAACGGTGAATTATAATGAATAGGCTTGATATTTGCCTCAAATTTGCTCGGATTTGCAAGTTTGGGGCAAAAAAATTGCAAAAAGCTATTGCAATTCGATGAAAATAAAAGTAAAATTATACCCATGTTTTATAACGGAGATGATATGGATGGAAAAAGATCTTCTCAGCATTCTGGCCGAAGGAAGCCGCAAGTTTTCGAAGGGTCAGAGGATAATTGCAAAGTATATTTTAACCAATTACGATAAGGCGGCATTTATGACAGCCGGACGCTTAGGTAAGATAGTCGGCGTTAGCGAATCTACCGTTGTTCGGTTTGCCTCCGAGCTTGGCTATGACGGATATCCGAGTATGCGCAAGGCTCTGCAGGAGATGATACGCAACAGGCTCACATCCGTTCAGCGAATTGAGGTCGCAAAGGATATGATTGACGATACAGATATCGTCAGGTCCGTCATAAACAGCGATATTCAGAACCTCCAGGCAACTCTGGAGTTGCTTGAGGAGAAAAGCTTTAATAACTGCATTGACTCAATAATTGAGGCAAAGAATGTCTACATTGTCGGTATGCGCACCTCGACATCTTTAGCCAATCTTTTAGGATTGTACCTCAATTTGCTGCGCAATAATGTCAATGTCATCCACGATGTCGGAGCCAGCGAGATATATGAGCAGATAATCAGAATAGGCGAGGGTGATCTCTTTATCGGGATAAGCTTTCCGCGTTATTCGAGCCATACCGTTGATGCAATGCAGTTTGCGAAAAAAATGGGAGCAAAGACCATCGCAATCACCGACAGTGCCGCCTCGCCGTTTGAGGGCATTGCCGATCTTAGCCTTCACGCAAAGAGCGATATGGTCTCTTTCCTTGACTCGCTTGTAGCACCGATGAGCCTTATAAACGCAATTATTGTTGCGGTTGGTATAAAGAATAAAGATAATGTCTCCGAAACCTTTGAGAGGCTGGAGAGAATTTGGCAGGAGCATGATGTATATGAGCCGGCTGAACGCTGATGCTGTGGTAATAGGCGGCGGCGCATCCGGAATGCTCTGCAGCGCTGTTGCCGCAGAACGAGGGCTTGATGTTATTCTGCTCGAGCCTAACAAGATTCTGGGCAGAAAGCTGCGCATAACGGGAAAAGGCCGCTGCAATGTGACAAATAACTGCGATATTAAGGAGTTTTTGACCAATATTCCGGGTGACGGCAGGTTTTTGTACAGCGCGCTTAACAGGCTTTCGCCCCGTGATACGATGGAGCTGTTTGAAGCTCTCGGGCTTAAGCTCAAGACCGAACGCGGAAACAGGGTGTTTCCCGTCTCCGACAACGCAAACGATGTTGCCGGAGCTCTCCGGCGTTACATGAATCGCGGCGGGGTCAGAATTGAGCGATGCTCGGCAAAGCATATTATCACCGATAATTCTGCTGTTACCGGCGTTGAGACAGATGCCGGCATAATAGACTGCACTTTGGCAGTCATATGCACCGGTGGGATTTCGTATCCGCTGACAGGCTCAAAAGGGGCAGGTTACAAAATGGCACAGGAACTCGGGCACACCGTCACCGAGTGCAGACCGTCACTCGTTCCTCTCGAAAGCGACGATGATTATTGCGCTCAGATGCAGGGCTTTTCGCTTAGAAATGTAACGCTTTCCGCATTTGAAGACGGAAAGCTCATATACAAAGAACTCGGCGAAATGCTGTTCACTCACTTTGGCGTAAGCGGACCGCTTGTGCTTTCCGCGAGCTCGCATATGCGCAATTTCGGCAAATCGAAATATACGCTGTCCGTTGACCTGAAGCCTGCGCTTGATGAAAAAAAGCTTGATGCTCGACTGCTTCGGGACTTCGGTAAGTACGCAAACCGTGATTTTGCTAATTCTTTGGGCGACCTTGCAGGCAAGGCAATGATACCGGTACTCATAGAGCTGTCCGGCATACCGGCGGATACCAAGGTCAACTCCATAACCCGTGAGCAGAGACACGCATTGCTTACACTGCTGAAAAACTTCCCGATAAATATAACCGGACCGAGACCCATTGATGAGGCTATCGTCACCTCCGGAGGCGTCTCCACGAAGGAGATAAACCCCCGAACTATGGAATCTAAGCTTATCAGCGGTCTGCATTTTGCAGGTGAGGTCATAGACCTCGATGCGTATACCGGTGGATTCAATCTTCAAATCGCATGGTCGACGGCGTTTACTGCCGCAAATTCACTCTGAGAGGTAATTTATGATTTCAGTTGCAATCGACGGACCCTCCGGTGCGGGAAAGAGTTCCGTTGCTAAAAAGTGTGCCGAACTGTTTGGCTTTGTCTATGTTGATACCGGTGCAATTTACAGAACAATAGGGCTTGCAGCGTTCAACAGGGGCATAGATACTAAAGACAGCACCGCCGTTATATCGCTGCTGCCGGAGCTGAGTATAGACCTGAGATATAACGAAAATGGCGAGCAAAGAATGTTTTTGAGCGGCGTGGATGTTTCCGGGGAAATACGCAGGCCGGAGATATCAATGTGCGCATCAAATGTCTCTGCTATTGCCGAGGTCAGGGATTACCTGACCGACATGCAGCGCAATATGGCAAAAAGGTACGATGTCATTATGGACGGAAGGGACATAGGTACGGTGATTTTGCCCGATGCCGATGTAAAGGTGTTTCTCACGGCTTCAGCCGACGCAAGGGCGGACAGAAGATATAAGGAGCTTATAAATAAGGGCAGTAAGGTTAGCTATGAAGAAGTCCTAAACGATATGAAGCGTCGTGACGAACAGGATATCAATCGCGCGGCAGCTCCATTAAAGGCCGCCGAAGATGCCGTTTATCTCGACACAAGCAGCATGAGCTTTGACGATAGCGTTAAAAATGTTTGCAGGCTCATAAGCGAAAAAACCGGCAGACAGCCGAAATGACCGTGGAGGAAAAAATGGAGAAAGTAATAGTTGCAAAAAGCGCAGGCTTTTGCTTTGGTGTGAGCCGTTCCGTTGAAATGGCGGAAAAACTGTTGTGCGAGGGCAGCGCGTTTTCTCTCGGACAGCTAATTCATAACGACGATGTGTGCAATGCCTTGGCGGAAAAGGGGCTTGGGCTTATAAACAGTCCTGATGAGCTGCCTGACGGGGCAAGGGTAATAATCCGTTCGCACGGTGTTGCAAAGTCGGTTTACGACACCCTTGAAAGCAAACATGCCCTTATAACAGACGCTACCTGTCCGAAGGTCAAAAAGATTCATCAGATAGTGTCAAGAGCAGCGGACGAGGACAGATTTGTTATTATTATCGGCATGCATAATCACCCGGAGGTCGAAGCGGTTTGCGGTTGGTGCGGTGAGCATAAGGTGTGCGCAGATGAGTCTGAGCTGAGGACTTTTTTTGATAATGAGCCGGATTTATCGGCAAAAGCAATAACCATGGTTATTCAAACGACGCAAACTCGTACTAATTTTATAGAATGTTCGGATTTCTTAAAAAAAAGATGTACAAATGTAGAAATATTTGATACAATATGTGGCGCGACATCCATGCGACAGGAAGAGGCTTCAAAACTTTCGGCCGAATGTGATGCAATGGTCGTGATAGGCGGAAGGCACAGTGCCAACAGCGTCCATCTTGCCGAGATTTGCAGACAGGGCTGCGACAATGTTCAGTTCATCAAAAATGCGGAAGAAATTGATATGGACAGGCTTAAAAACGCTCGAACCGTCGGGATTACGGCAGGCGCATCCGCTCCTGCGTGGATAATTAAGGAGGTAAGTAATAAGATGAGCGAAGAAATCAAAATTGATGCAACCGCAGCAGAAGAGAAGGAGATGTCCTTCGACGAAATGCTGGAGGAATCCATCAAAACTATATATAATGGAGATAAGGTAACCGGCTGTGTAGTTGCTATTACCGGCACTGAGATCAGTGTTGATATCGGCACCAAGTACTCAGGCTTTATTCCCACCACCGAGTTCACCGATGACGGCATTAAAGTCGAAGACGCCGTAAAGGTCGGCGATGAGATCGAAGCAGTTGTTGTCCGCGTAAACGATGTTGAAGGCACCGTAATGCTCTCCAAGAAGCGTCTTGACGCTGCAAAGAGCTGGACGGCGGTTGAAAGCGCAGTTGAAGATGGCACCATTCTTGAAGGTGTTGTCACCGAAGAGAATAAGGGCGGCATAGTTGTCAATGTCAAGGGCATCAGAGTTTTTGTTCCCGCATCCCAGTCCGGCCTGCCTAAGGACGCTGAGATGAGCCAGCTGCTTAAACAGAAGGTTCGCGTTAAGATCACCGAGGTCAACCGCGGTCGTAAGCGTGTCGTCGGCTCTATCCGTGCTGTTGCACAGAAGGAACGCCGCGAGCGTGCAGAGGCCATTTGGAACGAGATAGAGGTCGGCAAGAAGTACCACGGCACCGTCAAGTCAATGACCAGCTACGGCGCATTTGTCGATATCGGCGGTATTGACGGAATGGTTCATGTTTCCGAGATGAGCTGGAGCCGCATCAAAAATCCTGCCGAGGTTTTCTCTGTCGGCGATGATGTTGATGTTTATGTCATCAACTTTGACAAGGAAAAGCGTAAGATCTCTCTTGGCTACAAGGATCCTGCCGAGAATCCCTGGACAAAGTTCACCGCTGCATATGAAGTCGGTTCCACCGCACAGGTCAAGATAGTCAAGCTGATGACTTTCGGCGCATTTGCAGAGGTTCTCCCCGGTGTTGACGGTCTTATCCACATTTCCCAGATTGCAAATCGCCGTATCGGCAAGCCTGAAGAGGTTCTTTCCGTAGGCGATGTTGTCGAGGCAAAGATCACTGCTATTGACAATGAGAATCAGAAGATTTCTCTCTCTATCCGTGCACTTTCCGAACCCGCCCCCGCTGCAGAGCCCGAGGAAGTCGAGGAGGAGTCCGGTGAGGACGCTTTGGTTTATGAGGTTTCCGAGACCGGCGAAGCAAGCGGCGAGATAGTTGAGGACTGATATTTGAATTAAAATAAATTGCCTGTTGTAATTTCAGCAGGCAATTTTTGTTGATTTTTCAGCTTTTCTGAAATTTTTAATCCTTGCAAAAATTCAACAATTTGTGTATAATTGTATATAGTTAAGACAGATTGGAGGGATATTCTTGTTCGTTATCGGTGATTATATTGTTCACCCGATGCATGGCGCAGGCGTCATCGAGAATATAGTTAACAAGAGAATCAATGGTGATGAACGAGAGTATTATGTTCTTAAACTCCCGGTCGGAGATATGGTCGTAATGGTGCCGGTTGCGGGCTGTGAGTGCATTGGCGTAAGGCCGGTCGTTAGCCGTGACGAAGCACTGGAGATTTTGAATGCTTTTCCCAATATCGAGATTAGTATGACTCAAAATTGGAATAAGCGGTACAGGGAGAATATGGGTAAGATTAAAAGCGGCAATCTCCTTGAGGTCAGTGAGGTCGTAAAAGGACTTATGTGCCGTGATGTTGAACGAGGCCTCTCCACGGGTGAGAGAAAAATGCTCCATTCTGCCAAACAGATCCTTATTTCAGAGCTCGTTATTGCACTTGATACTAATTACGGGCAAATTGAAGAGAAACTGAGTTCATCCATTTAAAGGAATTTGCGAGAAAACTATGTCTGTAATTGGAAAATTTTTTAAAACCAAGACTAATAACGAAGATTTCTGCACAGCCATCATTGTTGCCGCGGGTAACTCTCAGCGCATGGGCAGGGATAAGATTTTGATGCCCCTTGGTGATAGGCCTGTAATTGCTCATACGCTTGCGGCGTTTCAGAAATGTGAGCATATTGATGAGATAATTGTGGTTACGAAGTTTGAGAGACTTCAGGAGATTGCGGATATCTGCCATGATTACAAAATCGATAAGACGAGCAAGATCGTTCGAGGCGGCAGAACAAGGGCAGAGTCGGCACTTTTGGGTGTGTCTGAAGCGAACGATAAATCAACTCTTATAGCAATTCATGACGGGGCGCGCCCCTTTGTGAGCGCAGCCCTTATAGACAGAGCGGTCAACTCCGCAAAAGTTAATCACGCGGTTGCTCCGGCTGTTTATTCAACCGACACTGTTAGGATTGTAAACACAAAGGGCGTTGTTGTATCCACTCCAAATAGGGACACGGTTGCGCTTATCCAAACACCGCAGGTTTTTGATGCCGATTTAATAAAAAGCGCGCTGACAAAAGCGGTTGAAAAAAATATGCGAATTACCGATGACTGCTCCGCGGTCGAGGCGCTGGGCGTCAAGGTGACTGTGGTTGCCGGCGAGCAGACAAATATCAAGCTGACATCATCCACCGACGCATATCTTGCTGAGAAAATCTTGGTTGACAGAGGTTCGGGGCAATGAGGATAGGTCATGGCTACGATGTACATCGCCTTGTCGAGGGAAGAAGACTCATCCTCGGCGGTGTTGAGATAGAATATAATAAGGGCCTGCTCGGTCATTCCGACGCGGATGTTTTGACCCACGCGCTTATGGATGCGCTTTTGGGGGCGGCCGCTTTGGGCGATATCGGCAAGCTTTTTCCGGATAACGACGATAACTTTTTGGGCGCTGACAGCATCGAATTGCTCAAAAAAGTATGCTCCTTACTTGCAAAGAACGGATATAAGCTCGTCAATGCGGATTGCACAGTGATAGCACAAAGACCTAAGCTTGCTCCGCATATTGATTTGATGAGAGCAAGACTTGCCTCTGCTATGGATGTGCCGTTATCGTCAATAAGCATTAAAGCCACAACTGAAGAAAAACTTGGTTTTACCGGCGAGGGGCTTGGTATATCGGCCCACGCTGTATGTCTGATTGAAAAAATCTGAAAGCAGTCACTGTGTGGCTGCTTTTTGTCTTTATCAACAATAATGTGTGACGCATAGAATAGAATAAAAAGCAGAAGGGGAGTACTATGCGTTATTTAATCATGTGCCGTTCGCTGACCTATGCTCAGCGCGCAGCAAGAGTCCTCGAAAGGGCGGGAATTGGTGCCGGTGTCATAAAGGCTCCTGCCGGCCTGACCGGTAACGGGTGCAGTTATTGCGTAACGGTTTCAATTGGCAAGGGGCAAGGGGCAGTGAATATTCTCCGTACAGAGAACCTTCTTCAGGGTAAAGTCTATTTGCAAAACATCGATAATACTACTGAGGAGGTAAGGTTGTGATATATCTTGATTCGGCGGCAACAAGCCTTCTTAAGCCTAAATCGGTCGGTATTGCGATGCACAATGCCCTTCAGACCATGGCAAGCCCCGGCAGAGGCTCTCACATTGCCGCAATGCGCGCCGCGGATAGAGTTTACGAATGCAGGGAACTTGCGTGCAGTCTGTTTAACTATGAAAAGCCGGAGCGGATAGTTTTCACATTGAATGCAAGCCATGCGCTTAATATCGCAATTCGTTCAACAGTAAAAAGCGGAGACACAGTTTGTGTATCAGGCTACGAGCATAACTCGGTAACGCGCACTTTGAAGGGCATTGGGGCAAAAATAGTTGTTGCAAAATCGGAACTTTTCGATACGCAGGATACGATAGATGCTTTTAAAAAACTAATACCTCATGTAGATGCAGTCGTCTGCAATCATGTGTCAAATGTTTTCGGGTTCATTTTGCCGGTTTATGAGATAGCAGAGCTGTGCCAACGCAACAATGTGCCGTTTATTCTTGATGCATCTCAATCAGCGGGAATAATTGATATAGATATGCAAAAGCTCAAAGCATCGTTCGTTGCAATGCCCGGACACAAAGGACTGCTCGGTCCACAGGGAACAGGGCTTCTGGTGTGTAATGCAGAGCCCAAGCCACTGCTTTTCGGCGGAACAGGGTCGGACAGCTTGATACAGGGTATGCCTGAATATCTTCCGGATATCTGTGAGGCGGGAACGCATAATGTTGTAGGAATTGCCGGACTTGCAGAGGGAATAAAGTATGTAATAAAAACCAAGCCCTCTCATATCGGCAGGTACGAGCAAGCACTTTGCTCAGTCATGGCGGAATCGCTGAAAAGCGTAGAGGGACTTGAAGTTTTCGCGTCCAATAACGGAACACAGGCAGGGGTGCTGTCGGTAAGGCATGAGAGCATAAATGTCGAAACTCTTTGCGAAAAACTCGGAGCAAGGCAAATTGCCGCAAGATGCGGGCTTCATTGTTCTCCCTTTGCCCATCAAACCGTTGGAACGATAGACACAGGTACTTTGCGATTCAGTTTTTCGCCTTTTGTTACAAAAAAGCAGGTAATCGGTGCATGTAATGCGTTTAAAAATATCTTAATTTCCGAAAAGTTAATGAATATGTAATTGCCTTTTAAGAAGATATATATTATAATGTATTGATAAAATTTTCAGTAAAGCGGCATTAGCATGTCCGCAGTAGATAAGTGGTGAATGTAATGAGCGGAGTTGCAGGTTTTTTTCAGGATATAGGCAGCCTCATATCGACGATAGGCTTTGCGGATATAGTCGATATCCTTATAGTGACTTATCTTATTTATATGGTTATAGACCTTATAAGAAAGACGAGTTCTTACAATCTCGCAAAAGGCCTGTTTATACTGCTGATAGCTCTGTGGCTGTCCGGCATTTTCCATCTGACCATGATAAACTATATCCTCCGAAAGGCGGTAGAGATAGGACTTATTGCATTGGTAATTCTGTTCCAGCCTGAGCTGAGAAAACTGCTTGCCAAGATGGGCAGCAGGAAGTTCTACGGTTTCTTCTCATCAAAGGAACAAGACAGCACTGAAATAGAAGCCGCCATAACGCAGACTGTCCTTGCCTGCGATCAGATGTCTAAAACGAAGACCGGTGCGCTTATCATATTTGAGAGAAATATTATGCTCAACGACATCATGACGACCGGCACCATCATCGATGCCGATATAACCGCGGAGCTTTTGAAGAACATCTTTTATCCGAAAGCACCTCTGCATGACGGTGCAGTAATCATAAAAAAAGCAAGAATTGCCGCGGCTGGCTGTGTGCTTCCGCTTACAAGCAATAATAACCTGAGCAAAGATTTGGGAATGCGTCACCGTGCGGGCATTGGTGCAAGTGAGCAATCGGATGCGATAGTTGTCATCGTTTCCGAGGAAACGGGCGCAATCTCCGTAGCAATCGAGGGAATGCTCAAGCGCAACCTTGATAAACAGACCTTTGAAAAGCTTTTGCGTAACGAGCTTGTGCAGGAGGAAATCAAAAAAAATACAGCGTCTGAGCTTATTTCCCGTATTTTTGATAAGCGTAAGGTGAACGGTGATGAAGCAGAAGAAAAAAACAAGTAAAGTATTTAATAGCAAGGTGTTCTGGATGGCTATATCCCTCTTGTGTTCTTTTGCAATGTGGGCTTATATCACTAATCCTAATTCCTCTGATTTTCAACAGACCTTCAGGGGCGTTCAGGTCGAGTTTTCGGGTCAGGAAAAGCTCCTTTCGGACAGAAGTCTGTCTATCTCGGATGTTGATACCCAATCTGTGACCGTAACGCTTAGGGGCAGCCGCAGCAATGTCGGTAAGCTCAGAGCGAGCGATATAAAAGCCGTTATTGATGTCAGCAATATAAAACAGCCCAATGACATGACTTGGGCATATGAGCTGCAATACCCTGAAGGAATTGATGTAAGCGATATCACCGTTGTGAGCAAATCGCCGGAGACCATTAATTTCACTGTCGTTAAAAACGCTACTAAGACGGTCAGCGTCAAGGGCAGTTTTGAAGGCGAGATAGCCGAGGGATGTGTGGCTGAGGAATTTGTTTTCGAGCCGTCAACCATAGTAATAGAGGGACCGGAGGAAACTCTTGCTCAAATTGACCATGCGTGGGTGTCGTTCGGAGAGGGAAAGATAGATTCTACTTATTCCGAGGAAGTCGGCTATAAGCTCATGAGCGAATCCGGCGCGCAGATATCCACCAAGGGGCTCATGCTGTCGGCAAATGTTATTACCGCAACCCAGCCGATCCTTAAAACAAAAGAAGTGCCGCTTACGGTGAACCTCATACCGGGTGGGGGTGTAGATGAAGACGATTGCACGGTCACAATTGAACCTAAAACACTTAAAATAGCCGGAGACACAAGACTTGTAGATGATATCAACAGCATTGTTTTGGGAAATATTGATCTTGCCTCGTTCCAAAGCAGCTATACTCATACCTTTGCGATAACGCTTGCGGATGAGATACAGAATTTAACGGGTGTAACCGAGGCAAAGGTCACCATTGAGGTTCGCGGCACTCATACAAAGACATTTACAACTGATAATATATCGTGCAAAAATGTAACAAACGGATACAGTGCAACGATAGATACCAAGTCGATAGAGATAACCTTGCGTTCAAAGGATACATCGGCGCTGGATAAAGTTAAACCCGATGACATCAGCGTAGTCGTTGATCTGAAGGATTACGGTACGACGACCGGTCAGGTTATAGCCGCAGGCACGGTGTATATAAACGGAGTTGAAAATGTCGGTGCTGTCGGGGATATCCGAGTGTCCGTAACCATATCAAAAGATTAAAAAACGGAGAAAATTATGACACAGGATGCAGTAGTAACAAGAGTGTTTCCAAACGGACTTGCGGAAGTTGCCGTAACAAGAGGAACTGCTTGCGGCAGCAATTGCGGAAACTGTGAGAGCTGTGCGTTTCAGAATGAATTGAAGGCGATAGCAAAGAACACAGTTCATGCAACGCCGGGTGAAAAGGTAGTCATAGAGAGCGTTTCCTCCAGGATATTCAGCGCAGCGTTCCTGCTCTACATTGTTCCTTTCATAGCACTGTTTATCGGCTATGCAATTGCCGCGGTCAATGCTCTGAGTGAGGGAATGTGCATTCTTGTTAGCTTTGCGGCATTTGCGCTTGCTGTCGCCGTGGTCGTTGTCTACCAGCGGATAAATAAGCGTAAAAAGCCAATAACCTTTGAAATCACTCAGCTACGCTGACAGGAGGATATGATGATAAAAAGTATGACCGGATACGGCAGCGCAAAAGGTACTGTTGAAGGAATTGAAGTATGTGTAGAGCTTAAAAGCGTCAACAATAAATTTCTTGATACTTCCGTAAGACTGCCGAGAAACTTCCTATTTGCTGAGGAGACGATAAAATCTGCGGTGATGTCCCATATCAGCCGAGGGAAAGTCGATGTATTCGTCACGGTCGATACCTCAATGGCAGACGATATGATCGTTAGGGTTAACGAGCCTTTGCTCAAAGGCTATATCGAAGCTCTTGAAAGCATTTCAAAGGAGTATGGGCTTCCCAACGATATAACGGCAATGAGTGTGAGCAGATTTCCCGATGTGTTGAATGTCGAAAAGAAGGAGCTTGATGCCGATGCGGTCGCAGAGGGCATACGCATTATCGCCGAACAAGCCCTGTGCGATTTTGACGGAATGCGCATCCGAGAGGGCGCAAAGCTCAAGGAGGATGTCCTCAGTAAGCTCGAGAACATTGAAAAGCTGGTCGGCATAATTGAAACAGAGTCCCCAAAAACCGTTGAGGAGTACAGAGAAAAACTCAAGCAAAAGCTTTTTGAAGTGCTCGGAACGACAGATATCGACGAGACCAGGATGATAACCGAGGCGGCCATTTTCGCAGACAAGGTCGCTGTTGACGAGGAAACGGTAAGACTTCACAGTCATATGGATCAGCTCAGGTCCATGCTCGACGGCGGCTCACCTATCGGCAGAAAGATAGATTTCCTGCTTCAGGAGTTCAACCGAGAGGCTAATACAACAGGTTCAAAATGTCAGAACGCTGAAATTGCCCATGTTGTGGTCAATCTTAAATCGGAAATTGAGAAGATTAGAGAGCAGATTCAGAACATAGAGTGAGGGTGACATATTGAAACTTGTAAATATAGGATTTGGCAACATGGTATCGGCTGAGCGCATTATAGCTGCCGTCAGTCCTGAATCTGCGCCGATAAAGCGTGTCATTCAGGATGTCAGAGATAGGGGACAGCTTATTGACGCATCTTTCGGAAGAAGCACGAAAGCGGTCCTTGTTATGGACAGCGGACATGTGATTTTATCATCGTTGACGCCCGAGGCTTTGGCGGCACGAATTTCAAACATGAGCGAGGAAGGAATAGAAAATGGCTAAACAAAGAGGTAAATTATTTGTTATTTCAGGCCCCTCCGGAGCAGGAAAGAGCACAGTAGTTTTTAAAGCGCTTGAGGGCAGGGACGACATCTGCTTCTCGGTCTCCGCAACCACGAGAAAGCCCAGACCGGGTGAGGTTGACGGCAGAGAGTATTTCTTCGTGGATCTGGACAAGTTTAGGGATATGGTAGCAAACGATGAGTTCCTTGAGCACGCCGTTTATGTTGCGAACTCCTACGGCACGCCGAGAGCATATGTTGAAAAGAAACTCGACGAGGGCATGAATGTTCTGCTTGACATTGAGGTTCAGGGCGCGCTTCAGGTGCATAAGAAGATGCCCGAGGCAGTTATGATTTTTATTATTCCGCCTTCTATGGAGGAACTTGAGCGCCGTCTGCGCAGCAGGGGTACCGATTCAGAGAGAAAGATCGAAGCAAGGCTCATAAGGGCACGCGAAGAGTATGAAGCAGCTGATTTTTACGATTATATCATCATCAATGATGATGCTGACAAGGCGGCAAAGGAGTTTTCCGCTATAATCACTGCCGAGTATTGCAAATATGATTTAAGAAAAAACTTTTTAAGTGAGGTTTGATTGTTATGATGCTTTATCCCCCTGTTGCCGAATTAGTTGAAAAGACCGGCAGCCGTTATCAGCTTGTTAATCTTGTTGCCAAAAGAGCCCGCGATATTTCTGCAGAGGCTGAAGATGCCGGCAATATTCTTGACAAGAAGCCCGTTTCCTCCGCAATAGACGAAGTTTACACCGGAAAACTCACCATAAAGAAGTAAAATGACCATACGCTCAGCGGAGCAGTTTACTCCGCTGGGCTTTAAACTCATATAGGAGGAAGCGTATGGCTGAAGCCAAGGTCGCAAAAATTGCGGTTTCTGCCGCTACATATTGGTTGGACAAGCCATACGATTATCTTATCCCCGAAAATCTGCGCAGCGTTATTGCACCGGGGGTTCGCGTGATAGTTCCTTTTTCAAGGGGTAACAGACAGACTGAGGGCATAGTCCTCAGCGTATCGGATCACAGCGAATTTGGCGATAAGCTTAAACCTGTTTTGTCCGTTTTGGACTCTGAACCCGTCTTGACTTCACAGCAAATTAAGCTTGCGCTATGGATGCATGACAGACTTTTTTGCACTGTTTACGACGCAGTTAAGGCCATTCTTCCTGCCGGCCTTTGGTTCAAAGCCGACGGAAGCAGGAAGATAAATGACAAAACTGTTGAATTTGTTGAGCTTGTAATAGAGGCTGAAGAGGCTTATGAGCTTTCACAGAGTAAACGCCGAAAAGCACCGCAGCAGGCATCGATTTTAGAGCTCTTGTGCTCGATCGGAAGAGTACCGGCTCACGAGCTTCTTCATTTCACGGGTGCCTCAAGGCAATCGCTAAAAGCACTGATTAATGCCGGATATGCAGCAATTGGGCATGAGGAGGTTTTCAGACGGCCGGAGGTTTGGGGCGGTGAAATACAAAAAATCCCCACATTAAATTCCGACCAGCAAAATGCCTTTGAAGGACTGTGTGCCCTTTTAGATTCCGATAAACCGCAGGCAGCACTATTATTCGGCGTAACGGGAAGCGGAAAAACAGCAGTTTATATCCACCTCATCGACAAGGTATTAAAGGAGAAGAAATCCGCAATTCTCCTCGTTCCGGAAATAGCGCTGACTCCGCAGATGATACGCACTTTTTCAAGCTATTTCGGTGACAGCGTTGCAGTTTTGCACAGCAGCCTTTCTCTCGGCGAACGCTACGATGAGTGGAAGCGTGTCAAAAGCGGTATGGCACGGCTCGTTATCGGCACACGAAGCGCAATTTTTGCCCCATGTGAAAATCTCGGGCTTATTATAATAGATGAGGAGCAGGAGGATAGCTATAAATCCGAAAACTCCCCGAGATATCACGCAAGAGAAATAGCGAAATATCTATGCACAAAATCTAACTCACTCTTGCTGCTTGGCTCCGCAACACCCGATCTTGAGAGCAGATATGCTGCTCAGATAGGCAGATACAAGTTCTTTGAGCTGCACAAAAGATATAATGAGATGTTGTTGCCGACCGTCAAAATCGTTGATATGAAGCGTGAACTTAGAGGCGGAAACGGTGGAAACATAAGCTCGGCTCTTCGGGATGAGATTGCCGAGAATATTGTTCGCGGTGAACAGAGCATACTGTTTTTAAACCGCCGTGGTGCGAACAAGCTTATATGCTGCGGTGAATGTGGATTTGTTTATAAGTGTCCGAATTGCAGTGTTTCATTGACTTACCACAGCTCAAACAAACGGCTAATGTGCCACTACTGCGGATATACACGCAAGGTAGACGATAAATGCCCCGATTGCGGTGGAACACTGAGCTTTGTCGGTGCGGGAACTCAGCTGGTAGAGGAGGAGCTTCACCGGCTTTTCCCGAATGTTCCTGTCCTTCGCATGGACATCGACACTGTTAAGGCGGCAGGTACTCACGAGGTGCTGCTCGAAAAGTTCGATACCGAAAAGATCCCGATAATGATAGGCACACAGATGGTGACAAAGGGTCTTAATTTTGAAAATGTCACCCTCATCGGAGTCATCTCGGCAGACCAAAGTCTGTATTGCGGTGATTATCGCTCCGGTGAACGCACTTTTTCGCTGATAACACAGGTCGTAGGCAGAAGCGGTAGAGGCTCAAAACTCGGCAGAGCAGTCATTCAGACTTATACACCGGATAACGAGATAATAAAGCTCGCGGCCACCCAGGATTATGAAAGCTTTTATAATTCGGAGATACAGCTTAGAAGGCTTCAGATGACACCGCCATTTGCCGATATCATTGCAATAACTGTTTCGGGACAGGATGAAAACATAGTTCTCCGATGCTGCATGGATATTCGCAACACCCTGCGGGCGTCAATCAAAGATGAATACGCGAGAATACTTGGCCCTGCGCCGCTTCCTGTTGTCAAGGTTAACAATCGGTATAGGTACCGTGTCAGCATAAGCTGTAAAGTTGACGCTGAAATGCGTTCGTTGGTTTCAGCAATTCTGGTTAAGTTCAATTCATCAGGTAATTATAAGGGCGTCAGCATATTCGCTGACAATAACCCTTCAGACTAAATAAATGGAGTGTACAATATGGCACTGAGAAACATTGTTACAAAGGAAGACAAGATACTTTATAAGGTTTGTAGACCGGTTGTGAAGTTTAACGACAGACTCCATCAGCTCCTTGACGACATGGCGGATACGCTGGCAAAGGCAAACGGAGTCGGTCTTGCAGCACCGCAGGTCGGCGTTCTGCGCAGAGCGGTGCTCGTACTTGAGACCAATGTCGGGGAGGACGAGGAGGAATTCGTTATAGAGCTTATTAACCCGGAAATACTCGAGACCTCCGGTGAGCAAATCGGAGCAGAGGGCTGCCTCAGCGTACCGGGGGAATACGGTGTTGTCCGTAGACCGAGCTATGTCAAGGTCAAGGCGCAGGACCGCTTCGGCGAATGGTTTGAGTATGAGGGCGAGGGACTGACGGCACGATGCATATGTCACGAGCTTGAGCATCTTGACGGCCACCTTTTCCTCGAAAAATGTGAGAGAATGCTGACCGAAGAAGAGATATCCGGACCTGCCGAGGAGAATTAAATGAGAATTGTTTTTATGGGCACACCGGATTTTGCGGCTGCCTCCCTGAAGAAGCTTATAGATGAAAAGTATGATATTGCAGCGGTTTTCACCCAGCCCGATAAGCCGAGAAACCGTGGAATGCAGCTATCGTACAGCCCTATAAAGCAGCTCGCGTTGGATAATGATATTCCGGTATACCAGCCGACAAAGCTTCGCGACGGAGCTGCCGCTGAGCTTATAAAATCGCTCAATCCGGATATTCTGGTGGTAGTAGCCTACGGCAGAATTTTGCCGGATGAAATGCTGAATATAGCAAAGTTCGGTGCTATAAATGTTCATGCTTCTCTTTTGCCTAAGTATAGAGGCGCAGCTCCAATTCAATGGGCAGTGCTAAACGGTGATAAGATTACCGGAGTATCAACGATGTACCTTGCATCGGAGATGGATACCGGCGATGTGATATATACCGCTGAGACCGAGATTGGTGAATTTGAGACCTCCGGGGAACTGTTTGACAGGCTTATGGTCATGGGTGCTGAGCTTCTCCACAAGACTCTGACGGATATCGAGGCAGGAACTGCTCCCCGAATACCTCAGAATAACGATGAGGCAAGCTATGTAACAATGCTCGATAAGAGCCTTAGCCCCATCGATTGGACCAAAACTCCCCGCGAGATTATCAAGTGGGTGTACGGGCTTCAGCCTTGGCCGGTTGCCACGATGCAGCTTGGAAATGATACATTCAAGGTATATGCTGCCGAATATACCGAAAACAAAACCGATAAAGCACCGGGAAGCATAGTTAGTGCAGGCAAAAAGGGTATAGAGCTTGCCTGTGCGGAAGGATGCACTGTGCTTATAACCGAGCTTCAGGCTTCCGGCAAAAAAAGAATGAAGGCGGCGGATTATCTGCTTGGCCATCCCATAAAAGTAGAGGAATAATATGCTGGATATTGCAAGGCAGGCCGCTTTGACCGCTCTGGAGCGATGCAGAAGGAGCGGAGCGTGGTCATCGGCAGTGGTGGATGCCGTAATAACTAAATATAAGCTTGACCCGAGATCGGCAGCTCTTGCATCGCGTATTTTTCTCGGAGTGATGCAGAAT
>JAEDIN010000044.1 GCA_016292445.1 Oscillospiraceae bacterium
ACACCGCTTCGGGCAAGAAAAAATAAGCGAGTCGAAATTCGACTCGCTTCAGCTCTGCGTGCAAAAAGTCAGCGACTTTTTTGCACGCTTCAAACACGCCACATTTTTCGTGAAAACCGCTTTTCACGAAAAATCTCGCTATGCTCGTCAAAAAGGCTGATAATTCAGCCGTTTTTGATGGCTATTTATCCGATTCGAGCGGGACCTTGTCCCCTCGAGCTCCCCTGCTGATACATTGCTTTTTACTTCATGCGTTTGCTTTAAGCAGGTTCTTTGACAGTCTCAGCGTGCAAAAAGTCAGCGACTTTTTTGCACGCTTCACAAACGCCACATTTTTCGTGAAAACCGGTCTTCACGAAAAATCTCGCTATGCTCGTCAAAAAGGCTGATAATTCAGCCGTTTTTGATGGCTATTTATCCGATTCTATCGGGACCTTGTCTCCTCAAGCTAATGCAATATGCAATTATTTGATTGTCATGAGAAGCTCTCCGGCCTTGACACTCTGGCCCTCCTTGACGAACACCTCGTCTAAAACACCGTCCATGCGCGCAACGATGCTGGTTTCCATCTTCATCGCCTCGATGACCACAAGGACATCGTTCTGCTTGACGGTATCGCCCGGCTTGACCGCGACCTTGCATACCATGCCGGGTATCGACGCACCCGTCTGGCTCTTGTCGTTGGGGTCTGCCATGACGGTCTTGACCGCACTGTCCATCGCTCTGGGGTCGGGAACCGCAACCTCGCGGCGCATTCCGTTGAGCTCGAACTGCACATTGCGTGTGCCGTCGGGATTAAGATCGCCCAGACCGAGGTACTTGATGATAAGCGTCTTGCCGTCTTCGATGTTTATCTGGTTGGTCTCGCCTATCGCCATGCCGTTAAAGAACACATGGCTGCCCATGCGCATGATGTAGCCGTACTCCTTGCGGTGGCGGATAAACTCCTCGTACACCTTCGGGTACATTGCGTAGGAGATGAGGGAACGCGGATATTCGTAGCCTGGATAGAAGCTTGCGACTTCCTTGCGCAGCTTTTCAAAGTCAACGGGCTCGAGCAGATCGCCGGGGCGGCAGTCGATGGGCTTTTCGCCCTTGAGAACTACTCTCTGCAGATCCTCGGGGAAGCCGCAGGGGGGCTGACCCATCATGCCCTTAAAGTAGCTGACGACGGAGTCGGGGAATGCAAGAGATTCGCCGCGCTCGACTATATTCTCGGGGGTCAAATCGTTCTGCACCATGAATATCGCAAGGTCGCCGACCATTTTCGACGACGGCGTTACCTTGATGATATCGCCGAGCATGAGGTTTACGGTGCGGTACATCTCCTTGACCTCGTTAAAGCGGTTACCCAGACCGATAGACTCGACCTGCGGCTGGAGGTTTGTGTACTGGCCTCCGGGGATTTCGTAACGGTAGATATCTGTGACGGGGATCTTGAGACCCTTGTCAAACTTCTCGTAGCGCAGTCTGACATCTCCCCAGTAATCGCACAGCTCCTGCAAACGCTGCGGGTCGAAGCCCGGGTCGCGCTCCTGACCGCGCAGAGCTTCGTTGAGAGCGTTCATGCTGGGCTGGCTGGTGAGGTTTGCCATAGAGCCGATAGCGGTATCGACGATATCGCAGCCTGCCTCCGATGCAAGCAGCAGCGTTGCAAGCTGGTTGCCGGTGGTGTTGTGCGTGTGCAGGTTTATCGGCAGGCCGACCTCCTGCTTGAGGGTGGATATGAGCTTCTTTGCAGCATAGGGCTTTAAAAGACCCGACATATCCTTGATGGTGAGGATGTGTGCGCCGCGCTTTTCAAGCTCTTTGGCGAAATTGACATAGTATTCAAGCGTGTAGCGGTCACGGCTCGGGTCAAGGATATCGCCGGTATAGCACACGGTACCCTCGAGCAGCTTGCCCTGCTTTAAAACCTCCTCCATGGCGACTTCCATGTTCGGCAGCCAGTTGAGGGAGTCGAACACGCGGAAGACATCGATGCCCTCGCGGGCGGCCTCGGCGATGAAGGCGCGGACAAGGTTATCCGGATAGCTTGCGTAGCCGACAAGGTTCGAGCCGCGCAGAAGCATCTGGAACGGAATGTTCGGGATAAGCTCGCGCATCTTGCAAAGGCGCTCCCACGGCGACTCGTGCAGGAAGCGATAGCAGGTGTCGAAGGTTGCGCCGCCCCACATCTCCAGTGAGAAGCAGTCGGAGAGTATATCCGCCGTTCCGGCCGCGCCCTTGAGAATATCGCGGCTTCTCATGCGGGTGCTCAGCAGCGACTGGTGCGCGTCACGCATGGTGGTGTCGGTTATGAGCAGCTTCTTTTCGCCCAATATATATTCCTTTACCGCCTCGGGACCCTTGGTATCAAGCAAATGCTTTATACCGTCCTGTGCGGTGATGACGCGTTTTGCCTTGGGGAAGCGCGGCGTATCGTACTGATGACGCTCGGTCTCGGGGTCGGCCACCTGAATGTTGGCTATGTACTTGAGCACACGGGTGGCGCGGTCCTTGCCCTCGTTAAACTCAAACAGCTCGGGAGTTTCGTCGATGAACTTGGTGTGGCACTTGCCGGCGATAAAGGTCGGGTGGTTGAGGATGTTGGTGACGAAGGGGATGTTGGTCTTGACACCGCGGACATGCTCCTCGTTGATTGCGCGGGTGGCTTTGCGGCAGACCGCCGGGAAGGTGCAGTCCCAGCTCGTGACCTTGACGAGCAGAGAATCGTAATAGGGTGAGATGGTCGAGCCGGTGGCGACATTGCCGCCGTCAAGACGCACGCCGAAGCCACCGCCGGAGCGGTAGCTGGCAAGTCTGCCGTTATCGGGGGCAAAGTTGTTTGCCGGGTCCTCGGTGGTGACGCGGCACTGGATGGCGTAGCCGTTTACCTTGAGGTCGTCCTGATTGCCGAGACCTATCTCGGGGTGGCTTATCGGCGCACCCTCGGCAATGAGTATCTGTGCGCGCACCAGGTCGATGTTCGTGACCATCTCGGTGACGGTGTGCTCGACCTGAATACGCGGGTTCATCTCTATGAAATAATGGTTTCCGGATTTATCGACAAGGAACTCCACAGTGCCGGCGTTAACATAGCCGACCTTTTCGGCAATTCTGACGGCGTCGCGGTGCAGTCTGTCTCTTATCTCCTCGGGAACGCTCCATGCCGGAGCAAACTCGACGACCTTCTGATAGCGGCGCTGCAAGGAGCAGTCGCGCTCGCCGAGGTGGCGCACATTGCCGTATTTATCGGCAAGTATCTGCACCTCGATGTGCTTAGGCTCGACAAGATACTTCTCGATGAAAATATCGTCGTTGCCGAAGGCTTTTTTTGCCTCGCTCTTTACCAGCTCAAAGGCGGGGATGACCTCATCGGGCGAATTGCACAGGCGCATACCGCGGCCGCCGCCGCCGGCAGCAGCCTTGAGGATAACGGGAAAGCCGAAGGAAATCGCCTTTTCAAGAGCCTCCTCGCCGCTTTGAAGCGGATCCTTGCAGCCGGGTACTACGGGTACGCCGCAGTCGATGGCTATCTGCTTTGCCGAAAGCTTATCGCCCATCTTGCCAAGAACATCGCTGGGAGGTCCGATAAAGGTTATGCCGTTTTCCTCACAGGCTCTCGCAAAGTCGGCATTTTCCGACAAAAAGCCGTAGCCCGGGTGAATAGCGTCAACATTGCGGCGCTTTGCAAGGTCGATGATGTCGGGAATGTCGAGATACACGCCGAGGGGGCTCTTGTTTTCGCCCACAAGATAAGCCTCGTCGGCCTTGGTGCGGAACATACTCAGTGAATCTTCCTTGGAATACATCGCAACGGTGTGCAAGCCCAAGTCATAGCACGCTCTGAAAATTCTCACGGCTATCTCGCCGCGGTTTGCCGCCAGAACTTTTTTGAATTTGATCTCAGCCATTTCTTTGTCCTTTCCTTTTAGTATGTGTCTGTATTTATAAAACGCAATTTTCGTGTTTTATTATATCATTTCATTATATTGAGTGCAACAAATAAAATTCGCAGGCATTATGCATTAATAATTTAACAATCACGAGCTAATGTAAAAAGCATCAAATTTCGCGGATTGTTCCTTTTTTTCACTAAAAAAAGGTGAAAATCTCTCAAATATACGCAAAAGAGTTCTGAAATTTGAAATGTGATATTTTTTTAATTTGCGTTTTGTAAGCCGCAACGGATATACATTTGGCGGATTTAATGGTATAATTTGCTCCGTAAATACTATTCGGCAGGGTAAAAATACATATGTCAAACATAATTAAGATAACCGACTTTTCAAGCCCCGAGCTTGACATCTATGCAAGGCTCACCGAGGTGCAGCTTTTAAATCGCCGCGAGCCGGAAAAAGGCATTTTCATCGCCGAAAGCCCCAAGGTCATCGAGCGTGCTCTCAATGCAGGCTGCGTTCCCATCTCGTTTCTCATGGAGGAGCGTCATGTCGAAAATCAGGCAAAGGAGCTTATTGCACGCTGCGGCGACATTCCGGTTTACACGGCAACGCTCGAGGTTCTCACGCAGCTCACCGGCTTTAAGCTCACGCGCGGAATGCTCTGCGCCATGTACAGACCCAAGCTCCCAACGGTGAGCGAGATATGCAGAAACGCAAGGCGCGTTGCGGTGCTTGAGGATGTGATGAACCCCACGAATGTGGGGGCTATCTTCCGCTCTGCCGCCGCTCTGGGCATAGACGCGGTGCTGCTGACAAGCGCAAGCAGCAATCCTCTGTACCGCCGCTCGATAAGAGTCAGCATGGGCACGGTTTTTCAGGTGCCTTGGACCTTTCTCGGCGCCGACGGCATCGGTGAGCTCCGCGCACTTGGCTTTAAGACCGCGGCAATGGCATTAAAAGCCGACTCGCTGCCCATATTTGACCCGCGTCTTGCCGCCGAGGAAAAGCTCGCCATCGTCCTCGGCACGGAGGGCGACGGTCTGGCGGCAAAAACCATTGCCGACTGCGACTACACGGTGCTTATACCCATGTCGCACGGTGTTGACTCGCTTAATGTCGCTGCGGCGAGCGCGGTCGCATTTTATCAGCTCGGCCTTTTATCCGCACTTGACGGAAGCGACAAGGTGAAGTTATAATCGAAGCATAATAATATTTATGGAGAGCAAGACATGAATATCAATGTAATAAAGTTTTTTGAAAAGTACAATTCCGACCCCGAGCTGTATCAGCGTATTCAGGACGCCGTTGCAGCATATCCCGGCAGTCTGGAGCTGAGAGAGGCGCTTGTCGAGGCGGTTCTGCTGCCCGTTGCCGAGGAGATGGGTCTGCCGTTTACGGTCGTTGACCTCAAGGTCTACGAGGCTACCAGGCATAACGCAAAGCACAAGGATGTCGAGCTTACCGAGGAGGATCTCGCCGCCGAGGATGAAGACGAGGATTACTGGCTTGAGGGCAAGGGCTGGACAAACGACGAATCCGCCTTCTGCACCGGAAATCACTAAAACTGTTTTCCCGGCAAAACATTGCCGGGATTTTTTGAGGATTGAAAATTGAAGGCACAGAGAGATTTTCCTAAGTTTATAATCACCGCAAAGGGCACGCGGTGGGTCGGGCAGGGTCATCCGTGGATATACGCAGCGGAGGTTCTGCGCTCCGAGGGCGAAACCCAAAACGGCTGTCTTGTCGACGCCGTGAGCGAAAAGGGCAAGTACCTCGGCACGGGCTTTTTAAGCCAAAGCAGCAAGATCCGCATCCGCCTTATCTCCCGCAACGCAAACGACAAATTTGACGAGGCGTTCTGGCGCAGACGCATAAGCTACGCATGGGATTACCGCAAAACCGTCATGGGCGGCGATACAGGCTGCTGCCGCGTAATCTTCGGCGAAGCAGACGGCTTCCCCGGTCTGACCGTGGATAAGTTTTCAGATATTTTGGTCACCCAAACGCTGTCGGTGGGTATGGAAAAGCTAAAGCCCATGCTGTTTCCGCTGATTGCCGATGTCCTGCGCGCCGACGGTCAAAAAATAAGCGGTATTTTTGAGCGCAACGATGTTAAAATCCGCGAACTGGAGGGGCTTGAGCAGAATAAGGGCTGGTTTGGCAGCGAGCACCCCGAAAGCTGCGTCACGGAAATTTGCGAAAACGGGATTTATTACAGTGTCGATGTCGAAAACGGGCAAAAAACGGGCTTCTTCCTCGACCAGAAGTATAACCGCCTTGCCGTTGCGCGGCTTGCCAAGGGCAAAAGAGTGCTTGACTGCTTTACGCACACAGGCTCGTTTGCGCTCAACGCCGCCATGGGCGGTGCCGAGCATGTTACGGCGGTCGATGTTTCCGAAAGCGCAATCGAAATGGCGAGGAAAAACGCCGAGCGCAACTTACTGTCAGAGCGCATGGATTTCATCGCAGCCAATGTGTTTGACCTGCTGCCGGAGCTTGAGTCGAAGGGCAATAAGCCCTATGATTTTATAATCCTCGATCCCCCGGCATTCACCAAATCGCGCAAAACGGTGCACAGTGCCGAGCGCGGCTATAAGGAGATAAACCTGCGCGCACTGCGGCTTTTGCCGAGGGGCGGATATTTTGCGACATGCTCGTGCAGCCACTTCATGCCCTCGGAGCTTTTTGTGAAAATGCTCAGGTCGGCGGCACTTGACGCAGGGGTGGAGCTGCGGCAGATAGAGGCCCGACAGCAGTCACCCGACCACCCGATACTGTGGAATGTTCCGGAAACGGATTATCTTAAATTCTATATTTTTCAGGTAGTATAAATTATACGGAGGTAGGAAAATGGCAAGAACCCTGCAAGACATTCTCGAGCTTTGCAAAGAAAACGACATCCGCATCGTTGATTTCAAAATGACCGATATCGACGGCAGATGGAGACACCTCAGCATTCCCGTCGAACGCCTTAACGAGGACACTATGACCTACGGCATCGGCTTTGACGGCTCCAACTACGGCTACGCTCCCGTCGAGAGCAGTGACATGGTCTTTGTTCCCGACCTTGACTCGTCCGTTATTGACAATTTCGCAAAGATCCCCACGCTCTCCATGATAGGCGATGTCATGATAATCGACCATCCGGAGAACCGCCCCTTCGACCAGTATCCTCGCAATGTCGCAAAGCGCGCAAACGAGTATATGCGCTCACTCGGCGTTGCCGACACGATGATAGTCGGTCCGGAGTACGAGTTTTATGTGTTCGACGATGTGACCTTTGAAAATCGCCCCGAGTGCAGCGGATACAGCATCGACGCAAGTCAGGCGGAGTGGAACAGCGGCTCGGACGACAACAACTTCGGCTATCAGGTGCAGCACCACGCAGGCTATCACACCAGCCTGCCCATGGATGTCACAAACGACCTGCGCAGCAAAATATGCCTCATGCTCGAGGACTGGGGCGTCAAGGTCAAGTATCACCACCACGAGGTCGGCGGCTGCGGTCAGCTTGAGGTCGAGGTCGAGCTCGGCGAGATGACCGAGATGGCAGACAACACGATGGCCGCAAAGTATGTTATCAAAAACGCCGCCGTTGCCGACGGCAAAACCGCGACCTTTATGCCCAAGCCCGTCAAGGGTGAGGCAGGCAGCGGTATGCATGTGCATATGCTGCTGCTTAAAGACGGCAAGCCCGTGTTCTATGACGAAAACGGTTACGCTCAGCTTTCCGAGACCGCGATGCACTTTATCGGCGGTCTGCTCGAGCACGCCGCTTCCCTGTGCGCCATTACGAACCCCTCCACCAACTCCTACAAGCGTCTTATCCCCGGCTTCGAGGCTCCCGTCACCATCGGCTACGCAATGGCAAACCGCAGTGCCGTCGTGCGTATTCCGGCTTATGCAAAAAGCCCCATGGCAAAGCGCTTCGAGCTGCGCAATCCAGACGCGACCTGCAATCCGTACTACGCCTTCGCCGCCATTCTGATGGCGGGTCTTGACGGCGTTGAGCGCAGGATAGATCCTCACGCAAAGGGCTGGGGTCCGTTTGACTGCAACCTGTTCGACCTGCCCGAGGAGGAAAAGGCAAAGCTCGGCGGTCTGCCCAAAAATCTCGGCGAGGCACTCGACGCGCTTGAGCGCGACCACGATTACCTCACCAAGGGCGGCGTGTTCCCCGAGCGGCTCATCCAGCTGCACATTGCAAAGCACCGCGCCGAAGCCGAAAGGGTCGAGCGCGTTCCGCACCCGATGGAGTTTGCAATGTACTACGATTTATAAGAAAAGCTCAATCACCGGCTGTATATCGGCCGGTGATTATCATATGCCGCTCTTGCTTGACGAAACGGTCAAAATGCAGTATTATTATCGTGTATTGATACGAAGGAGGAACTAATATGGGTTTTATTCCTCAGGTGACCTGCCGCCGCTGCGGCACAAAGTTTTCGGGTATGCGCACCCGCTGCCCTGCCTGCGGCACTCGCAGAGTAAAAAACAGCAGCCGCACTCCCGGCACCACTCCCGGTGCTGTCAGGGGCACTCCCGCCAACAGGACGGCTAACGAAAACAGAAAGTGGCAGCTCGTGTTCGGAGCTATCTTGATAGTTGCGATAATCGTCGCCCTTATAGTAATGATAAGCATCAGCCTTAAAAATGCCGATAACCCCAACGCGCCGGTCATGCCGACCACACCGCCCGAGGTGTCCGCAGTGCCGACGCCGACCCCCACCCCCACGCCGACTCCCACTCCCACGCCGGAGGTGACCGAGCTTAAAATCTGCTACGGCGGCAGCCCGATAGGCTCTGACTTCACCTGCCGCATCGGCGAATCCGTCGCACTCACAGGCTCTCACTTCCCGCTGACGATAACCGCCGATTACAAGTGGAGCATCTCAGACGAGGGCGTTGCCACCGTCTCCGAGGACGGCACGGTCAAGGGTGTAGCCCCGGGTGCCGCCACTCTGACCCTCACCTGCTACGGCAAAACCGCCACCTGCACGGTTTATGTCAGAGGATGATAAAAAGAGAAAAAATATATTGACAAATTCATCGGCATCGGTTAAAATAACCGTTGCCGATAAATGGACGATTGGCGCAGCTGGTAGCGCATCCGCTTGACGTGCGGGAGGTCACAAG
>JAEDIN010000045.1 GCA_016292445.1 Oscillospiraceae bacterium
AAAATCTCCCATCCGTCGGATGGGAGATTTTTTGTTGTAATCAGAGTATAAGGTCCTTGTCCTCGCCCATACCGAGCATACCGTCAAGGATATACTTTTTGCCGTCCTCGTCTCTGACATAGCCTCTAAGCTCGCCGAAGGAGACGAAGTACTCGATGTTTACAAAGGGCTTTGCATGAACTATCATTCTGAAAATGTCGTAAACATCAAACTCGATGTTCACCATGTCGTGCTCGTCCCTTATTGTCCACAGTGCGCCGTCCTTGAAGTCAATGGTCGGCACGCTGCGCTCAAATTTGACAGGGGGCAGCAGGCTGGTTTCGTTTTCAAACCAGATAAGGTTTTCGTTATACTTATTCTGGTCAACCGACTGATTGCGTGTGAGGTTAAAGGCAAACCACTTTTTCTCGCCGTCGGTCTCGTTGACACCCATGGTGGTGACCCAGTCATAATGCGCATGGCGGGGGTAATAGCCCTTGTGGTCGTCAACTATCGCCGTTGAATACTCGGTGGCGTGGAAGGTCTCGCCATTGATGGTCAGGTAGCCGTCACACTTGAAGAAATCCTTCTGCGAGTAGAGGGGGCGGTGACGCTTTTCCGTGTCGGCAAAGGGGATGGACACAACGCTGGGCTTTGAAAGACGGGTGAGGTCGAAGCTGTATTCGATGTGACCGGCGTCGCCGTCGTGTTGACCGTCAAGGTGGCACTTTCCGTCCTGAAAGTTGTTGATGTAGTTTATCTCGAGTTTATCTGCCTTAGAAGCTGTCACGCTTCCGTTTATCAGGCTGCTTGCAATGATTGCATCCTTGCTGGGAACTTTGTCTGCCCAGGTAAAGACCTTTCTTTTGCGCTTGTCGTAAAAGACATTCAGTATTTGACCGAAAATACCCATGTCGCAGCATACGGCAAGCAGAACACCCTCATCCAGATGAACCTCGGTGGCTTCCCACAGAGTCAGCTTCAGACGCTTGAGAAAATCGGGAGCCTCCGTCGGATTCTTGATCCCCAGCAGGTCGATGTTTTCAAACTCCTTGTCGAATGTTCCGAAAACACATTTGCCATTTTCGACCATGTTCTTCGGTGTGGCAACGCTTCTGCGCTCCGGCGCGATAAATTTACTGTACTCGCCCATTTTAGCCTCCTATTTTTTGATATAATCGGTAACGCTTTTAACTTTATCAATGTAGCTGCGCAGGACCTTGTTCGGTCTGCCCTCGCATTTCTTAACGGCGGCAAGAAGTGACTCCGCAGCGGCAACAAGCTCGCGGAACAGGGGGGAGGAGCTGCGCTCTGAGTAAGCCTTTTTCTCACGGGAAACGGGTTTGCCCTCTGTGATGTTAAGGAATTTGCCCTCGGCAAGGTCGAAGCTTGTGCCGCTGTACGGGGCAAAGGCGTTGTAGCCGAGTTCATCCGTCAGACAGGCGGTAAAGCCTTCGCAGGACTCCGGATCGCCGTGATTGACGAACACCATGCCGGGCTTTTTACCGAATCCTTTCAGCCATGCTATAAGCCCGTCCTTGTCCGCGTGACCGCTCACTCCGGGCAGCCAACTGATTTCTGCCCGAACATTTATTTCCTCGCCGAAAAGCTTGACACTTTTTGCACCGTCGTGTAATGCTCTGCCCAGTGTGCCGACGGCCTGATAGCCGACGAACAGCACCAGAGACTCCGGCCTCCAAAGATTGTGCTTGAGATGGTGGCGGACACGCCCTGCGTCGCACATACCGGATGCGGAGATGATGACCTTAGGTGTCTTATCCTCATTTATCGCCTTGGACTCTTCCTGACTGACGGCAGTGTGGAGTCCGGGGAAAAAGATGGGGTTCTTGCCGGCACGGATAAGAGCTTTCATTTCTTCATCAACAAAGCTCGTGTCGCACTGCAAGAAGATGCCCGTAGCCTCGATTGCAAGAGGACTGTCTATATAAACGGGAAAATCGGGATGCCCCTTAACAAGCCCCTGCTCCTTTATTGCGCGGATAAAGTACAGCATTTCCTGCGTTCTTCCGACTGCAAAAGCGGGGATGATGACATTGCCGCCGCGGTCAAGGGTGCGCTGAATGTACTGCGCAAGGCAGGTTATATAATCCGGACGGTCGCCCTCGTGATTGCGGTCACCGTAGGTCGATTCAAGAAGCAGGTAGTCAGTGTCGGCAATGTGCTTGGGGTCACAGAGTATGGGCTGATCGAGGTTTCCGATATCGCCGGAAAAGACTATTTTCTTTTGGCGGTCTCCCTCGTGCAGCCATACCTCGATAGCAGCCGAGCCGAGCAGATGCCCGACATCGGTGAAGCGAACGGTAACGGCGTTGTTTAGCTCAATCATGCTGCCGTACTCACAGGGCCGCAGACACTTTAACAGCCCTTCAACATCGTCAAGGTCGTAAAGCGGCTGTACCGGCGGCTCGCCGCGGCGTTCGGCTTTGCGTGATTTCCACTCCGCATCGGACATCTGAATGTGCGCACAGTCGCGCAGCATGATATCCAGCAGCGAGCAGGTCGCAGAGGTCGCATATACGCTGCCTCTGAAGCCGTTTTTGTACAGCAGCGGCAGATTGCCGGAGTGGTCGATATGTGCGTGGGTGACGAGCACAAAGTCGAGCACGGAGGGGTCAACGGGCAGCTCCTGATTTACAAAAATATCCTTACCCTGCTCCATACCGCAGTCAACGATGCCCTTTTTGTCACCGACTTCAATCAGCGTGCAGCTTCCTGTTACCTCGTGTGCCGCACCTAAAAATGTGATTATCATATCATACCTCAGAGCTCAGGCGTCCAAGTTTCCTCAGCGTTGGGAACTGCGCTGAGCTGCCTGTAGTATATTGAGTAGGAAAGCTGAGTATAGGGCAGGAAGAAGACATAGCCGATGTAGCCGAGACCGACAACGCCGAACAGCGTCAGGCCGAGACCCGAACCAAAGCCGTCAACAAAGGAAATAAGGAGTGCCCAGCCGATGAAGCTCAGGTCAAACACGAACAGCTCCCACTTGTGTCCCTTCATAAGGCGCTTGCTCTCTCTGATGCAATCCATTGCGCTCATTTCGGGATGCTCAAGCAGCAGGTAGACAGCCATGCGGTATCTGTAGAAGGCGATGATGCCGGGGAAGAAGAAAAGCAGTGTCCAAAGGAAGGTGAAAATTCCCTCGAGTATGTACAGCCAGATGATGCGGAAGAACATTCCGAAGCCGTCAAACAAATTCCAATAGCTTGCGCCCTGACCGTCTATTGTGCGCAGTGTGAAGATGATGAAACCTGCGCCGATGACGACCTGCACTGCTGCGATCGCAAGATTAAGCAGCCTTGCAAGTGTTGAGGGGGCCTGCTCTCTGTATGCGTCGATAATGGCGTCATAATCAAGGTTATAGAGTCTGTCCTCAAAATCGGGAGAAATTTCGACAGTGCCGTCGGGATAAGAAACAAAAAGATCGCCGAACTGGGAATTCATAAAGTTGTTCATAGGCTGGCTTATAAGCTTAAAGGACAAGATCGCGAATGCCATCAGTATGACTACATAGATTACGGTCACATACACGGGACGGGGAGTAGAGTTCTTCATCAGGCTTTTTGCCTGAGATTTCATCTGTTTTCTGGTCATAATCTTCCTCCAAATATTAAATGGTAATTTATTATACCACCATTTTTTCTTGTTGAATAGCTAAAACTGTAATTAATTAATAAAAAACCGTCGATTAGATTTAGCTTGACAACTGTCGCCTTTGATGCTATTATTATCAAGCATTGAAATTTGCGCGAGTGGTGGAATTGGCAGACTCGCTAGATTCAGGTTCTAGTGCTCACTCCGGGCGTGCGGGTTCAAGTCCCGCCTCGCGCACCATCTTAATTCACAGATTTTGTTATAAAATCTGTGAATTTTTTGCGTTTTGGGCTGATTTTGTTCCAAAAAAGTTCAAAAATCGAAGCATGCGATATAATTTTTCCCTTATTTTTTCCCTCATCGGAAAAAATGCGGAGGCTCTATGCGTTCTGTACCCGTGCAATATACTGCTCCATTCTGTTGGCAGTTTCCCGTTTCATTTGGTCAGTTACATGCGCATATGTGTCCAAAGTAAAGGCGGCAGAGTAGTGACCGAGATTCTCCTGAACGCAATGCAGCAACAGCATAGCTGTGCCATAAATCATGAAATCTTGTGTCCGGCATCCCGATTTCTGCTACTATCTTTTTGAATTATAAATAAACTGTTTGAGCGCAAAGAATTTTTACCAAGCGGACTTGTAAAAACGAGATTGTAGGGCTTGTACCAGATACCCGCTGCACGAAAGCGTTCTTCAATTTGCTTTAGAACGACTCGTCCGAACCATACTCTTTCATCAGCAATTCATTATATTCGATTTCCGGCTGCATAATATGCACCTTCGTTCCTGCTTTTGGTCTATATTGCCTCAGCCGAGCTGTCAACGCCCATTTTTGCGAAAATTTTTGCATTTTACACGGATTTTACAAATACCGTCTGTCCATTTTTACAATTTCGGGGTATTATAAAATCAAATGAAAAGCAAGGGAGGAAATACCGTGATTTACTGCGTTGAGGATGAGGGCAGCATCCGCGATCTGATGCTGTACACCTTGAACATGGCAGGCTATGATGCGCAGGGCTTTGCAAGCAGCGAGCCGTTTTGGGCAGCTATGAAAAATAATCGCCCTGAGCTTATCATGCTTGACATTATGCTGCCCGGAGAGGACGGCATTGCCATTTTGCGCAAGCTGCGCTCCTCCCCCGTTACCGCCGACATTCCCGTTATCATGGCGACCGCAAAGGGCAGCGAGTATGACAGAGTTGTAGGACTTGATTTAGGCGCAGACGACTATTTATCGAAGCCCTTCGGCATGATGGAGATGGTGTCTCGCATAAAGGCGGTGCTTCGCAGAACTCAGCCCAAGGGCACTGCCTCCGTTTTGACGCTGGGCGATATATCACTCGACCCCGACAGGCACAGCGTTACCGCTTCCGGTCGCGAGGTCGTGCTGACATTAAAGGAATACGACCTGCTGAAGCTTATGCTGGAGCACCCCTCTCAGGTGTTCACGAGAGAGCATCTGCTCTCCTCGGTCTGGGGCTCGGATTTCGTCGGTGAAAGCCGGACGGTTGATGTTCACATCGGTACGCTGCGCACAAAGCTCGGAACTGCCGGCAGACAGATTCAAACAGTGCGCGGCGTGGGATACAAGCTTGAGGTGTGCCATGAGTAAAAAAATATTCAATTCGATATGGCTCGTTGCGCTTGCGGTACTGCTCGCGTCCTTGGTGTTCATCATGGGCGTGACTTACAGCTACTTTTCCGGAGTGCAGGCATCGCAGCTTCGGATAGAAACGGAGCTTGCGGCTAAGGGCGTTTCGCTCAACGGGCTGAACTACTTTGACGGGCTGAGCCAGAGCGATTACCGCATCACCTGGATTGACCGGGACGGCACGGTTCTGTACGACAGCAAGGCAGAGTATTCCGAAATGGAAAACCATCTGGAGCGTGAAGAGGTTAAGCAGGCACTTGAGACCGGATTCGGCGAAAGCAGCCGCTATTCCGAAACGCTGTCGGAAAGGCTGCTTTATGCCGCACAGCTTCTGCCCGACGGAACGGTGATCCGCTTATCGAGCGTGCACAACACGGTGTGGACGCTGCTGCTCGGCTTTGCCCAGCCCATCGCGATAGTCGCACTGCTTGCACTTGCGCTGAGCTTTGTGCTTGCCTCGAGAGCTTCCAAAAAAATCGTCGAGCCCATTAACGGCATTAACCCCGATAAGCCCTCGGACTATATCGGCAGGAAGGACTATGCGGAGATAGAGCCGCTGCTGCTAAAAATGCGCGCACAGCAGGCGGAGATATCGAAAAATCAAGCCGAGCTTGAGAAAACCTCACAGATAAGGCAGGAGTTCACCGCCAACGCCTCCCACGAGCTGAAAACGCCGCTGCACGCAATTTCCGGCTACGCGGAGCTTCTGGAAAACGGCATGGTCAAGCAGTCCGACATCCGTCCCTTTGCCGGAAAGATACGCCTTGAGGCTCAGCGCATGACGCAGCTTGTCGGAGATATTATCGACCTGACGCGGCTTGACGGCGGTGCAGACGGTATGCAGTGGGAGGAATCCGACCTCAAGCGCATCGCCGAAAATGCGGCGGACAGCCTGCAAAGTGCGGCAGCCGAAAACGGCATTGAGCTCACGGTCACCGGCGAGGAGGCGCTCATAAGCGGCATTCCGCAGGTGCTGTACAGCATCGTGTACAATCTCTGCGACAACGCCATCAAGTACAATCACCCCGGCGGCAAGGTGCGCGTTGCGGTGGCAAATGAGCCCAACGCAGTGCGCCTTACGGTCAGCGACACGGGCATCGGCATATCCGAAGAGCACCAAAGCAGAATATTTGAACGCTTCTACCGAGTGGATAAAAGCCGCTCGAAGGAGGTCGGCGGCACGGGTTTGGGGCTTTCCATCGTAAAGCACGGGCTCATTATACACAAGGCAAAGCTCGAGCTTGACAGCACCCTTGACAAAGGCACGACCTTTACGATACATTTTCCAAAAACTTAAAACTACAGACCCGACGGTATGTGCCGTCGGGTCTGTAGTTTTAAGACTGTCAAAGAAGCTGCTTAAAGTCAAGGCATGAAGTAAAAGCATGCGGCAGCAGGGAAGCTCGAGGCTTACTGAGGTTTTGTCGTTTGAAATTTTCCTTAAAAGTCGATATTGGAAATTGCCCTTGCGGTGCGTGCGTCAAGAACTGCGGTGCGGGGGATGCCGAAGAGCTTGAACTTGACGATGTAGACAGGTTCGCCGTTGCGGGTGCTTCTGCTTATCGTCAGATCGTCAAGCACCGCGCTCATAAGACCGTTGGCTTTCCTGAAAATGCTGAGCGCTTCATCGGGAGAGAGAATGCCTTCATCGCTGCTGCCTGCGGGCTTTGAGGTTCCGCTGCCGGAGCCGCCGTCGGTTTCGTGTGCAAGCACCTTGCCTGTCGTTGCGGAAACGAAATACTTGTGCGTGGTTTCCCCGTCCTTAAACACTACTTCATAGGCAAGCTGCTCTGCGTAGCGGACGATGCTATGGCTCGATGAGCCGCCTTCCAGACCGGCCGCGGCCTCGGCGGCAATGAGCCTTGCGTCAAGCGCACTGCGGAAACCGTTCAATCTGCCGAAAAGCTCGGTTTTATCGGGCAGAGTATCAAGGCTGTCGGCCAGGAAGATGAGGTCCTGCACGCTGGAGCTTTCAAGCTCATCCGCGTCAAACGCATCAAGACTGCCGCTGAGCTTCTCCGCAAGCTCCGACTTGCCGGAGCAGTCGCTTTTTTCGCCGTCAAGCTCCTGATACAAAACGGCATAGTTAAAGCCTGCGCGACTTGTAGCCTCCTCAACGGAGCTTATTATCTTCGCACAAAGTGCATCCGAGCCCTCGCCCTTCAGATTGCGGACCGAAACAAGGATACCGTTGCAGTCTTTAGTCAGGTAGCCGTCGCCGCAAAGCTTTTCCGTGAGCGCGTCCATAGCCTTTGAAATGCTCCTGCCCTCAAGGGCTTCGGCGTCTATGAGGGCCTTCGCGTCGTCGTTGTTGAGCGTGACCTCCTTGACGGTGTTGAAGCCGTTCACCGTGAGTTCAACGCTGGGGTTTACATCAACGGAAACGATATATTTCGATGCTGAAAAGCTCCCGTATACTCCTGCCGCTCCTACGACCAGCAGCAGTGCAGCCGCCGCCGATAAGAAGGTTTTAACGCCGTATCTGCGCTTTCGGCTTTCCTGCCTGAAGTCTATGACGGAATTATCCGCATCGTGCAGCTCATCCACGGCGGCAAGCAGTTCGTCGAGCCTATTCGGCGCAATGCCCGAAAGCTCCTGCCGGAGCCTTTCTTCAATTATTTCTTTCTTCATAACACATCACCTGCCAGCTTTTCAAGCTTTTTGAGAGAGCGATTATACTTGTTGATGACCGTCGAAAGGGGTATATCCAACAGCTTCGCTATTTCTCTGTGCTTGAGCCCTGCCGTTATATGAAGCATAACGATTTGTCTTTCATCGTCTTTGAGCTTACTAAGCAGAGCATTGGCCAATATTTTGTTTTCACTGTCGGCAAAGCAGTTTCTGGGGTCGGCTGGCTCGGGGAAGCTATCCGACCAATCGGCATGCTTTTGCTGTGAGCGTATCTGGGCATATGCCAGATATTTTGCTATTCCCAACACCCAGGGAACGGGGTCTTTACCGCAGGGTTTATAGGTTTTCGCTGATTTCCACACCTGTATGTAGGTTTCCTGCATGATGTCCTGCGCGGTCTCCGCATCGCGCAATATTGAAAGTGCAAAACAGTAGACCGCATTGTTTGTCTTTAGATATAGATCAGATAGAGCTGTCTTATCTCCGCCGGCAATTTTCAGGATAATGCTCTCATCCACAGAGGTGTGCAAGCCCGATTTTGACATAAGGAGCTCACCTCAGTTTGTATTTTACGCAAATGCGCTTCAATATATATTGTAAATTGGCAAGGCTAATATCGCAATGAGTTTTTTTATTTCCGGGGAAATTTTTTTGTGTTATGTGCGATAAAAACCGCAATAGCGGACAATAGTAAGCGAGAAGACACGCTGCACTGTGCGCGGCGGCTTTTCGGAACCAGATCACTGGTCCCCCCCCCACCACAAAGATCGGTCGCTTCCGGCAAGGTGACCGATCTTTTTTATATCACAAACACCATACCCTGTTAAAATTTTTAAAAATTTTTAATTTTGTTGAGATATTTTTAACGCTTTGCGACAATACATTTCAAAGAGATTTGTCCAAAAATGAATTTTTTTATAAAAATCGTATAACCCAAAAACTAGGAGGGACCACTATATGAAAGGAAAAGCATCGGTCACAAAACCGTGGCTGAAGTATTACAGCGACGAGGCAGTAAATGCCGAACTGCCCAGGGAAACGATATACGAGCATATATTTAAGCACAATGACGCTCACCGTAAAAATACCGCCATCAACTATTTCGGCGGCAAGATAAGCTACGGCGA
>JAEDIN010000046.1 GCA_016292445.1 Oscillospiraceae bacterium
TGAAAGTAAACGGCTCATTTTTATTTTCGCTTATTTCCCCACTTGATAAAACATTTCTCAACAGCAGCAAATGACGCACTTCGGGGAATTACATAAGTATAATAAATAATACCTTATGTAAACTTCGGAGGCGATATCATGGATGTAAAAGGCTCGATTGCGGCAATCAAGACCGCGTTTGAGGACAGCGTGACACAGCGAAACAATGGGGATGTGATAGCTGCTGCTTGGGCTGCACTCTACTTTACAGGCGGCTTTGTGCTGTCTGTGGCAAGGGTACTCGGAACTGCCGGGCCGTTCGGCATAGCGGCCGTTGCCGCTGCCGGTGCAGGCTTAAACGGCGTATGCTGCCTGTTAGGAGCGGCATTGGGCTACATAGTCTCTGGAGGACTGTCATGGGGCATACGCTATCTTGCGGCAATAGTCATCGTGTTCACTGTTGAGTTTTCGTTTCAGGATACGCGCCTTTATAAGAATACTCTGTTCGGACCGATAACTGCGGCTGCAGTGACGCTTGCAACGGGTGTGCTTTCGAGCTTTTCGCAGATACTCAGCGATGCGCCCACAATCGCGGTAGTGTTTCTTGAAACGGTGTTAGCCTTCGGGGTATGCTTTTTTATTGAGGAGGCACTTAATAAGGAAGAGCCGACAACGGAATCTGCCGAGGTGCGCCATTCGAGTGCGGTGCTTATAACGGTTGCCGTGTTTATGATGGCACTGTCACGGCTTGAGCTGTTCGGTGTATTGTCGGTGGGTCGCTTTGCGGCATTGCTCATCATTATGACAAGCACCCTGCGCTGTGGAATGATGACCGGGTGTACGGTCGGCACGGTGTTCGGCATAGCGATGGATCTGACCGGCGGCGCAACTCCGTTTTTCACCATGGCATATGCCTTTTCGGGGCTTATCGCCGGACTGTTCAGCCGCTGCGGAAGACTTGTGTTCCTGCTGTCATTCATTCTCTCAAATGCCGTTGCGGCGGCATTGGTATGGTCTGCCGCACCGCAGCTTAATGACCTCGTCGAGGTGTTTTGCGCGGCGGTGGTTTTCATGCTCCTGCCCTCCGGCATCATAAGCAGGGTAGGCACACTCATCCAGCCGGTGGGCGGCGGCAGCGGGGAATCCGGACTGCGCCGTTATGTATCACGCCGTGTAGCGCAGCTCGGCTCGGCGTATGAGGGCTTGTTCGAGATAGTGCGGCGCAATGTTGAGGTCAAGCACAATGACGCAGATCCGGCAAAGGTGTTTGACCGTGCGGCGGACTCGGTGTGCGTAATGTGCAAGGATAAAAACCGCTGCTGGAACAGCGAATACATGGACACGCTAAGCGCACTCAACGATGCAACCGCGGCGATGACAAAGCGCGGCACTCTCCAGCTCGGCGATATACCGTGCAGATTTGTTGAAAAGTGCCGCACACCGGAGGCATTTGTAACCGCGGTAAACGGCGAGCTGCGCGCAGCGGCATATCGTAAGCACTTTGCAGCTCAGCTTCGTGAAAGCCGTGATACGGCATGGGGGCAGTATTCTGATATGGCGGATATTCTCGGCAATGTTGCCGAGGAGCTTGGCAGCATAAACGGTGCGGATCATCTTGCCGAGCGGAGGCTCATGCGATACCTGCGTTCAATGGATATCGAGGCCGACGCTGCCGTGTACCGTGACGGCAGGGGCAGACTTCGCGCGGTGGTCGAGAGCGGTTCGCTTTCGAGACTCTACGATGAGCCGGACTATCTGGAAAAGCTGTCGGCAGTCCTCGGTCTTAGACTTTGCCGTCAAAAGGCAGGTGGCGACGGTACGGCAAAGCTTACTCTCATTGAGGCAGAGCCGCTTGCGGTCAGTGTCGGCATAGCGGCAATGAAGAAAAAGGGAGAAAAGGTCAGCGGCGACAGAGGCACATATTTTAAGACCGATTCCGGAGTCCTCTGCGTTATCCTGTCCGACGGAATGGGCTGCGGACCGGAGGCGGCGAGCGAAAGCAAGGAGGTCATAGAGATCCTTGAAAAGTTTCTGCGTTCCGGAATCGACCCGGCCGTTGCAATGAAAACGCTCAACTCAGTTATGCTCTTAAAGAGCGGTGATAACTGGGGCTTTGCAACTGTAGACTTGATGTGTGTTGACCTGTTTTCGGGTGAGACCTGCTTTTATAAATACGGTGCTGCGCCGAGCTATGTCATGAACGGCAAAAACATCAGACGCATAAAGGGTGAGAGCTTTGCCCCGGGTCTCGGCGGCGGAAGCTCGGCAGCGCCGGATGTCGTGCGTATGCGGCTCAAGCCGGGCAGTACGGCGATAATTGCCTCCGACGGCGTGATAGGTGACTCAAATGATAGCTGGCTTCGTGAGATAATGGACTCCGCGACCGATGATATGAAGCTTCTTGCAAGGGATACCCTGAGAGAAGCGGAGAAAATTTACGGAAACTGCGATGACATGACAGTACTCGCCGTCAAAGTTCAGACCCGTGGGTGATGTATATGAATACGGCAAAACGGGTAAAATCAGAGCAGAGAATAATGTCACGGGAGGCAGAGGAAGTGGTGAAGGGAACAGCCAAAAGAGTGATAGTCGTAAAATCACCTGACAAAAAGGTGTTTGAGGAAGCAATATTCATTGTTCGCGAGGACTATATGCGCACCTCGGGCATAACGCAGAGCAAGCTCATGGAAGAAGCAAGGGCAGCCGCCGGAGGATATTTGGGCAGCTTGCGGCGAAGACCGAGGTCAAAAATCGGGCTTTTAATGGCGATATCCACACTGAGCGGGAGCGCAATAGCCTACGCAGCTTTAAAAATATTCGGAATATAAGCGCAATGTAAGCAAAGACAGGCGGTAGAATCTACTGCCTGTCTTTATATCTGAGGTCGCTGAATATCTGATTTTCGCTGTCCTTCCAAAGCAGAAGAAATGCCCCGATACCGCCGAGCTTTTTCTCGACTGCTACCGTTTCCCACTCACCGCAGTCGTTCAAAATACGGTACTCGATGTATCTTTCCCTGTGCTTTTTAATGATCTCCGAAATGCTCACTTTGTTTCCTGCCAAGGCACACACGAGGCTTATAAGCTTTCCTTTAAACTCATCAAGCGGCCTGCGGTCGGAAAGCAGAAGATCAGTAAAGCCGTCGAGAACTATCATTGACTGGAAGCAATCGCCGTTGTTTGTCTCACTTCCCATGAGGACCACAGAAAAGCGGTCAACGGTATTGAAATCAAGCGTATAGCATAGCCCCTCATCATGCGCAATCACGGCAGTGCAGCCTTCAAGACGGCGGTTAATATCAAAGCAAATGCCCTCGGCAAAGCACCTGAGGCTCTCTGCCTGCTGTATGGCAAGGGCTTCCTCGTTTTCTCTCATAGCTTCTCCGTTTTAATTGATTGTATCGGTGTTTAACTCAAACAGCCGTTCCACGGCTTGCTTCAAGTTTTGATGCTCCGGCAGCTCAAGCTCGGGGTCTGCGTCAAGCAGCTCCTGCGCCGCAGCTTGCGCCGTTTGCAGAACCTTCATATCCGAGCAAAGGTCGGCGACATGCATCTCAGGCAAGCCATGCTGCCTTGAACCGAAGAAGTCGCCGGGTCCGCGAAGCTTCAGATCCTCCTCGGATATCTTAAATCCGTCGTTTGTCTGCGTCATGACCTTGAGCCTAGCCTCGGATACTTCGTTATCGGTGTCGGATACGAGTATGCAGTAGCTTTTGTGTGTTCCTCTGCCGACTCTGCCTCTTAGCTGGTGAAGCTGGCTCAGACCGAAGCGGTCGGCATTTTCGATTATCATAAGAGCAGCATTAGGCACATCGACACCGACTTCAATGACTGTTGTAGATACGAGAATGTCTATTCCGCCGGCAACAAAGGTTGACATAATATCGTTCTTTTCTTTTGCCTTTAGCTTGCCGTGCACACAGGCAACCTTAAGATCGGGGAAGTAACGCTGAAGCTCGGCGGCGTGCTCCTGCGCCGACTTCATATTCGGCGGAAGCTCCTCGTTTTCTTCAATCATGGGGCAAACCACAAACACCTGCCGTCCCTCGGAAACGAGCTTACGAATAAAGCCGTTTAAGCGCACCCGATAGCTCTCCGTAACGGCAAAGGTATCGACCTTCTGCCGCCCGGGGGGCAGCTCGTCGATGACCGAAATGTCAAGGTCGCCGTAGATAATCAGCGCGAGAGTGCGCGGAATCGGTGTTGCCGACATTACAAGGACATGGGGACGGTCACCCTTGGAAATCAGGCTCGACCGCTGATTTACACCGAAGCGGTGCTGCTCGTCGGTGACGACAAGCCCCAGATTGCGATATACAACATCTTCCGAAAACAGCGCGTGAGTGCCGATGATCAGGTCAAGCTCAGCGTTTTTGAGTGTGGATTTGACCTCACGCTTCTGTTTTGCGGTCATAGAGCCTGTGAGCAGCCCAACTCTGACGCCAAGCGGCGATAAAATGCCCAGCAGAGTGTCAAAATGCTGTTTTGCAAGTATCTCCGTGGGAGCCATAAACGCGCTCATAAGTCCGTTTTTCATCGTGTACCAGATAAGCGCGGCGGCTACAAGCGTCTTACCGCTGCCGACATCACCCTGAACGAGCCTGTTCATCGCCTTGCCCGACTGCATATCGCTAAGCGCATCGGAAACCGCTCTCCTTTGCGCATTTGTCGGAGTAAATGGGAGGGCAGACCAAAAATCATTAAGCTCAAGAGGCTGCATCCTGAAGCCGTCTGCTTTGCTGTGTCTGTCTTTCATCCGACCTAAAGCACAGGCAAGCAGGAAAAGTTCCTCGAATATCAGTCTGCGCCGAGCAAGCTCAAGTGCGGTGAAATCGGCAGGGAAGTGGATATTCTCATAAGCGTAGGAGGTTTGCGCAAGTGCGTACTTTTCACGCAGCTTGTCAGGCAGCACCTCCGGCAGCTCATCTCCGCAGGCGTCAAGAGCCTGCCGAACTGCGTTCATTACAAGCTTCTGCGAAAGTCCGGTCGTCAGCCTGTACACGGGGATTATCCTGCCGGTCACTCCGTCCGGGGCGTTTTCAGGCTCGTAAACGGGATTGGACATAGTACGCTTTGCACCGACGCCGATAATTTTGCCGTAAAAATTCAGGCACTGGCCACGGTGTATGTGGTCTTTGAGATAAGGCTGATTAAAATAAGTTATGTCAACCGAACCGCTTTCGTCCGCAACCCGAAACTTCACAAGCTCCATGCCGCGGCGGATGCGCACAAGTCGAGGCGTGTCTGCAACGATGCCCTGAATGCAGGCGGTCTCACCGTCACAGGTGAGCGCAATGGGTTTAAACCGACTGCGATCCTCGTATTTTCTCGGGAAATAAGAAACAAGGTCATGGACGGTAAAGACGCCGAGCTTGTTTAGAAGCTGCGCCTTTTTCTCCCCTATGCCCTTGCAGTATCTGACATCAGTGTTCAAATATGCCATTGAGTTAAAACCTCGGAACAATGCACCACCGTATCGGTAAATCCGATACGATGGTGAAATTATGTAAACCTTACTCGGTGAATCTCGATGTGTAATCCTTGGTGTTTGTAAGCTCAAACACCTCGACCAGACCGCTTGTGCATATGACCTCGTTTTCGTCGGTTATCATCACCATGTCAAAGCCGCCGTAATTGCGCCAATAACGCAGCGCGCCGTTGACGCCGAGAACGAACATTGCGGTTGACAGGCAGTCGGCAAGAGTGCCGTCCTCGCACACTACGGTGACCGAAACAAGACCATTGTTGGCAGGCTTGCCGGTGTCGGGGTCAATGATATGATGGTACTTCATGCCGTCGCTGCCGATGAAAAACCGCTGATAGTTACCGCTCGTGACGATCGCCGTTTCACCTACGCTGAGAGTGCCGACATACGAGCCGGTGTTGTTGGGGTCTTCGACTGCGACTGTCCACTTTGAGCCGTCGGGTTTAAGACCGAGAGTCTGAACATTTCCGCCGAGGGAAACGATACCGCTTTCGACACCGGCACTGCGCATTGCCTCGATGGCACGGTCGGAGGCACAGCCCTTTGCCGCCGCGCCGAAGCTTATCTGAGTACCGGCAGGCATTCTGACGGAGTAGTTCGACTCGCCGTTGAACTCAGTTATGCTGGTTTCGGAGAAGTTGACATTTTGAAGGAGGCTTTTTATCTCCTTGGAGGAAGGTATTCTGCCCTTATCCTTGTCAAATTCACCCCATGCAAGGTAAAGAGGGTAGACCGACAGGTCAAGCGCACCGTTTGACTGCTTGCAGACCTTCAACGCGGTGTTAAGTACCTCCGCTACCTGCGGAGTGACGATTACATTCTGACCTTCAGCATTGTTGAGCAGATTTGCAGCACTGTTTTCGACCTCTGGGTCGAGCAGTGTGTTCAGCGAGTTTATAACACCCGTTGCGGCATCAAGGCCGGTTTTTGCATTTTTGCCGTATGCGGTGAGCGTCATGACCGTGTCCATGGCGAAAACCTGCTTTTGCTCCTTGGATTCGCTGCAGGCACACAGAGTAAGCAGCATAGCTATGCACATTGCAAGAGCTATGGCCTTCGTAAAAAGCTTTGATTTTTTCATTTATCCCAATTCCCCTTCGGGCAGAATTTTTCTATCAAAGCCAGTATACCATATAACTCTCCAAAAGAAAACCGAAAAATACAATAACTATTTGTTTAGGATTTCCTCGGCCACAAGAAATTGTTTTTTGCCTGTTCGACCTAATTCACAGAATATTTACAGGTTTCAGCAGGAGAAACCGCCTGAGCTGTTGACATAATGCTCGCCGTATGTTACAATTTGATTACTAAATAGTTTACAAATCGTAATCATCACGGAGATGCAAAATGAAAAAAAGACTCATCAGCTTGTTCATGGTGGCGATAATGTCGGTTTCGCTGCTTGCAATACCGTCGAGCGCGGATAAGACGCTCGGCGCTTATACCACGGCGGCTCTCAACCTGAGAAAGAGCGCCGGTACAAGTGCTTCGATAATTATGACTATGCCCAAGGGGGCGGAGGTCATTGTGCTGTCAACATCAAACGGGTGGAGCAAGGTCATGTATAACAACACCCTTGGCTACGCCTCGAAGGATTACCTTAAGAGCGACAGCAGCGTCAGCGGCAACTTCGGCACGGGCACGATAACCGGCTCTGATGTGCGTATGCGCAAGGGCCCGTCGACGAGCTATTCCATAGTCGGCACCTACGACAAGGGCACCAAGATGACCGTTACCGGAGCGAAGGGCGGCTGGTATGCCGTAAAATATAACGGCAAGACAGGATATGTAAGGTATGATTACATGTCTATATCCGTTACTCCCAAATCAACCGATTCAAGTTCCAAGACCACCTATACCGGCGTAATAAACGGCACGGATGTGCGTATGCGCAAGGGCCCGTCAACGAGCTATTCCATAGTCGGCACATATGATAAGGGCACAAAGATGACGATTACCGGTTCGCAGAAGGGCTGGTACAAGGTCAGCTATAACGGCAAGACCGGATATGTCAGCAGCGATTATATGCGCCTAACCCCCAAAACCGCTTACAGCAGTGCAAAAAACGGCGTAGTCTGCGATACGGGGGCAAGACTGAGAATGGGCCCCTCAACAAGCTTTGCAACGCTCACCACATTCAGTAACGGTACTAAGGGTAAGATAAGCGGCATTTACGGCGATTGGTATGAGGTTACGGTAAACGGGAAGTACGGCTATATGCACAAAAGCGTGCTCTCCGTCAGCTCAACCAACTCCGTCCCTTTACCTAAGGAAACGATGGAAGCTGCCGGAATCGTGACTGCAAACTCTGTTCGTATAAGGTCCGGCCCGAGTACAGGCTACTCGATCATAGGATATTGCGACAGCGGGGCAAAGGTCAAGATAACGGGCAAGACCGGAAATTGGTATGCAATCACGGTCAATAACACTAAGGGCTATATGAGCGCAGATTATATAAAGATCAAAACCAATGGTGAAAGCGCCGACAGTCAGCTCGGCAGGCAGATAGTCGCAACCGCAAAGCAATATCTCGGAACGCCGTATGTCTACGGCGGAGCGTCTCCGAAGGGCTTTGACTGCTCGGGATTAGTGTACTATGTCTACGGACAATACGGCTACAAGCTTCAGCGCGGTGCAGGCAGCCAGTATAAATATGACGGCACTCCAGTTTCCAAGAGCGATCTCCAGCCGGGCGATCTGGTTTATTTCTCGGATAATGTTGATCCGATAGGCCATGTCGGAATGTACATAGGTAACGGCCAATTCATACATGCGTCCTCCGGTAAAGGTCAGGTAATTATCACGGATTTGGATTCCTACTACTATAAAGAGCACTACACCGGTGCAAGACGCATTATATAGTTGTTTAAAATAAAAAAACGGCCGTTGAATTTAAAGTGACCCCAAAAAGTCAGACAATAATTTAAAGTAAGAATTGTTCAGGCAGCCTAAAGGGCTTGCTGTCTGCTAACCGCAGGTGGCAGGCCCTTTAGCTTTACCTTGATACGGCGGTTGTTGCGGTAATCAAGATACTATATTGGATCCTGCTTGAAATGCTCAATGGATTCAAACACTTGCAAATAGAGCAATTCGCTATTGAGCAAGCCGAAGAAGTTTTCCGTAACAGCATTATTCGGATGACCGGTTATTCAGAAACAGCAAAGAAAAAGCGAGGTAAAAAGCCCGGCTAAAACTTACGGGCGGCGGTATCCCTGTGTACCACAGAGCAGGACTCCCGCAGTTATAAAACAGATGAAAGAATGCGGTTGCTGAGTTCTTTCTGACTTGCTTGCCTTTGGCTTAGGAGTTCTTGACATCCGATTGAAACTGTGCAATAATTACAGTAATAAATTGTAAAAGTTTTTGGCGGTACAATTTGTGGGTGTTTTGGCCCTGTTTTCACAGGGTAAAAACGGGACAAGTCCAAGAAAAGCACAAGGTCAATCTGCGAGGAGACACAAAAAATGGAGGGCAAGGCTTTCGCCTCGCCCTCCATCAAGGGATTAAATTACTCTTCGGCG
>JAEDIN010000047.1 GCA_016292445.1 Oscillospiraceae bacterium
ATGATGGCTCAGGGTATCGTCTGATTTACAAAACCAATTAAAAAAGAGAGTGCATATGCACTCTCTTTTTTCATGTTACGCTCGCTCCGTTTACAGTCAGCGAGCCTGTAATATTAACGGTGCCGCTTATATTTACGGCGCCGCTGTTTTTTATTGTCACACAGGCATTATCTGTCCTGATGCAGACCTCACCGGGCAAAAGGTCCTCCGGTGTATCACCGCCGACAAGGCCGAGCAGAATACTTGAGCCGTCGGTGCAGTTTAAAATGAGCTGCGCCTCGCCGTTTTTCGGCATACGAAGGATGTTTGCCGGTCTTAATGCTTCGATCGAGGTGTCATCTATAGCGCAAACCGACGCGCTGACGGAATCGGCGCCCATTCTTTTTCTTGTTTCTGACAACCACATATCAAACCTCCAAGGTAATACTCGTCCCTGCGCTGACGGCGTCTGCCCAGCAGTGGGTCTTTATGACACGGCAGCTTTTGTTTATAGCCAGTGCGTTGCAGGTTAACGATACCGTATCGTCAGGAAAGCAGGGAAACTGCTCGGGCAGTGTTATTTCAACGCACTTTTTACCGAACATTGAGCTTTCTATCTGATGCCTGCCCGTAAAGCTTGTATCCGGATTTGTACTGCCGGAAATGACGGTTTCGAACTTTTCCGTGTAAAGGAAACGCTTGCAATTGCCGCCCCTATTGATAAACTCCTGATTCTTGAGCGTGTAGCCGCTGCCGCTTGAGCGGTTTATGACGCTTATCTCGGAGATAATGCCGTAGCGCTCATCCTTATATTTTGCCGACACCGCTTGCTCATCGGCATTTATCTGCAGACTTTTTCCGGTTCTTTTTCTCATATGCAGCTTTCCTTCAGGGTCAAAGCACGGCGATGAATGCAGGGATTTAAGGCAATACCGCTTTAAAACGCTCCACGCGCTGTCACCGTCTTTGACGGTGAAAATGAGCACCTGCGGCATAGCTGTCTCTGCAATATCGCTTATTCCGTACGGCGACACATATTCTTCTATCAGCTTGTCCCTTGTCATGGAGTAGTATGTGTTCTTTTGCACCTCGTTGTCCATGAGCACAGCTGCAAGTGAGCGGCCGTTAATGCTCACGGTCGAGCCCCTTTCGTCGATGCTTATCTGATATTCGTCTACAACGCCGTAAAAAACGGTTTGCTCGTCTGCCGTGCCCTTGAAGCGAACTGCCTCTTCGAGTTTGGGCAGAAGCGTATTGGAATACACTGTTTTTACCTCAAAATAGTCGCAGGGCTCACCTGTGCCGTGGCAGACATCCCACGACAAAAGCTCCGGCAATTGAAACTGTGTTCCGTCCTTGTTGATTAAATATCCCTTCATGCTGCCTCCTACGATATTCTGATTATTTGACCCTTTACGATGCTGTCGGGGTTTTTCACCTGAGGATTGATTCTTATAAGATCTGCAAGCTGCTTTGAGTATCTCGTAGCTATCAGCGCAAGGGTGTCATTTTCCTGAGCTGATATGTACTTCGATTTATCCGGATCGAGCTCGCTTTGCGTGTAGCCGCTCTGCTCCTCACATTCCCAGAACTCAAAGCTGTAGCTGACATATTCCTCACGAGGTTCCTCCTTGAGCCTGAGCTTTGCAAAATGCACCTTCACCGGCGGCCACACGGGATGCTCAAGCCAGCCGGCGCCGCTGAGCGAGAACGCTTCGGCAAGTCGGCGGAAGCTGTCGTAGGCGTCGGGACCCATAAACTCGCCCTCGCCCTTGAACACTCTGTTCTGAACGCCGAGATTTTGCACCGCAAAGCCGGAAAACGGCAGCTTATAGCTGTGAAGCGTGCGCCGCAGCTCGACCTCGAAGGTTTTGGGATTGTTAGGCCATGTAAAGCCCCTGTATTTCATTGGTGCAAGCATTGTGTTCCTCCTTAATAGATCTCAAAGCCGTTATCGTAGCGTCGTGCGTCGCGGCCAAAGTATTCCGAGAGCTCCGACATATCGCTGCGATGCACCAAAAGCTTTGTTATATCCTCGCAAAGCACGGCATCGTTGTCCTGCTTTACGGGTTCGGTTTTTTCGTCGTTCATGCTCATGCTTCCTTTCTGCCTGCCGCCGTCAGCGTTATGACCTCAAGCATAGGCTCGCCTGCTATGCGTTCGATTTCGATGCTTTTACAGCGGCAGGAGTCGTACACGACTACGCTGTTTGCTCTCTTGATACGCAAAGTAAACTCATCGTAAACGGCAAAATCTATTGCATCGCCCGACTGCTCTCTTTTGAGCACTATCTCGTAGCTTTTGCCGCCGTTTGCGATTTTTGACGGCTCGGCTTCACCGAAACAGCGGAGCGGATAAATCTCAGTCTTGATGCTCTCCCTTGCGCTGCGTACCAAGCCGATTTTAAGATTATTTGCAAAAAACGCCGCATCGCTGTCGTCATATGCAACTGTTTTGATAAAGCTCAATTTAACCCACCTCCAGCTCGAAGCTGCCCTCAAGCTCGCCTATCTGTCTCACGAGGCAGGCGATCGCCGTTGCCGTGCATTCGCAGCGATACATTTCGCTTTGACTGTCGTAGCATATCTCGCCGGCATCAAAGCTTTTTATGCTCAGTGAGCCGATACCGGCGAGGCATTCCCAAAGCTGCTCCTTAATCAGGTCACAATTCGGTGAAGGGCCGTATATGTCAAGTCCGATACCGAGTTTGCCCCTGCTGCCGAGCATTTCTTTAATTATTCCGTTTTCGCTGCACAAACCAATGTAGTTTCCACAGCCCGAGGCGCTTATTGTCGCAGATCTCAGAAATACGCATACCACAGTCTTATCCCTGTCAAGTGCAACGGCAGGGTATTTTTTCACGGCGTTTATGCCGCTGCTTTCAAGGCTCGCCACTATGTTGTTGATTACTCCGTCAAGCATCTTCGCACTCCCCCTTCAATCGCAGAATACATTCGTTGTGGGAAAAGCTGCCGAATATCCTCACCTGCTCGACCCGCAGTATCTCGTATACCAGTCCGGCAAAAGTCACGGTGCTGCCTACAACGGGGTTTTCGGCATCGGTGATGAGCCTGTATCTCTCGCCGAGCTTTACGCCGGGAGCAAGGCTTGATCTTATGTCGGAATCGTTTTTATTTATGGGTGAAACAAATCCCTTTGCATCGGCAGAACCTACCGTCATGCTCTCGCCGTAGTTTTGTATGACTTTTGAGGATATGCTCATCCCGCCACCCCCGTAAACTCAAAGCCGCCGCAGTCGAGATACGCAGACAGCATGGACTCCGCCCGTTTTCTGAGCGTCGCCGCCGACTGTGCCTTTGTGCCCTCGCGCAGCTTGACGCTGAGGTCTCCTGCCGTAAATGAATCTATTTTTTCGTCGGGAATGTATTCAAGCTCTAAGTACAGCGAGATCGCGAGAACTCCGGCAGCGCTGACAAAAAGCTCCTCTATATCCGAGCTTTTCACACCGGCACGAAGTCTCGATTCAAGCTCGGCGGCAGCGGAATCGCAAACGCTGCGCAGCACCCTGCCGCTTTCCGCTAACGGCGAATAACCGAGCATCTCTCTTGCCTTACTTTCAACATCCTGATTTGTGTATGCCATAGCTATCCCTCCTAAAGCGAAGCAGGGCAAAAGCCCTGCTTCTTGGTTTTTTATCAGACCTTGAGCACCTTAGATGCCTCGGTGTAGAGCTTTGCAAAGCCGGAAATACTGGTGATTGCGGCTCTTTCGAGCTGACGGTCGATAAGGCGGTCGTACTCAACGCTTACATCGCCTGCGGTGACCATCTCAAGAGCATAGCCCTTATCAAGACCGATTGCAGTTCCTGCCTTCATCGCAGAGCAGCGAATAAGCTTTGCGCCCAGAGGATTGCCCGGCTCACCGCTGCCCTGGAAGTTAAGGCCTGCCATGGGGTTCTTAAACTCTGAGCAGTTTAGGATCTTTATCATGACATCGGGTGCAACGAGCATGGTGTTCATGGTGTAGGGATCGAAGCGATTCCAGAATGCCAGCAGCTCCTCATAGCTGAGGCTGCCCGCAGTGCCGCCGATGGTATCGTCGCCGACTGCAAGCTCCTCTGCGGAATTGCCGTTGCCGTCGCCGTTTACGATGACATCGATAGCGTCCTCGAGGTGCATACGCATGATCTGATTGCCGATCTGACGCAGCATAACGGAGAACAGGTCCAGACGCTGGAAACGGATGGCTTCATAGGAAGCGACCAGCATTCTGCCGCGCTTTTTCAGGCTGACGAGATGGTCGGCTGCACGGATCTCGGTCTGGGGAATGAGTGCGCCCTCGCCGACAAAACGCAGAGCCTTGTCATCCTCGGTGGCGGCAGAATAGATGGAGCGGTAGTCCATGCCCTCGAAACGAGTGACGGATGCTGTGATTGAGGGCAGTATGTTCCCCTCCTCCATGCCTGCCTTTACGCTTCTGGACACATACTCGGGAAACAGCACGGCTGATTCGGAGGTGGAGAAAAACTTCTCGACCACATCACTGCCTGCGCCTCTGACCTTAATGTCGAAACGCTTGAGCTGACGCTGAAAAGCGTCCATGCCCTCATAGGGAGTACCCTTGTAGTTTTCGTTGGGGTCAAGACCCTCAAGCACCTGCTCGAAGCTCTTGCCCGACTCGGAATACATGCCCTTATCAAGTCTTATTTCATTGAAGTTATATGCCATGATCAAATCCTCCTTACATGATGAAGCCGACGACTGCGGCGCTGGTATCGACCTTGACAACAAGGTATTCTCTGCCGGTGTCGGCCTTTTTGACCTTGCCGCCGACATCTGCCGCGAGATTTGCGTAGCCGACTGCGGGTGCGGTGCCGGTGTAGCTGACCTCGATGTAGCCGTGGGTCTTTACGACGGCAAAGCTGTCGTCGGTGCTGATGCAGTAGCCGGCAAACTTATCGCCGGCGGCGCAGGCTGCGACGGTGTTGTTTGCGCTGAGCTTGACAAACACATTTTTTTCGGTGCCGCTTGCCTTTTCAAAGGAGAGGACCTGCTCTCCGACACCTTCAAAGCTTACTTTCATTTTTGTTTCCTCCTAAATCAGATGATGTACTCGTCACCGTCAAATTTGGTGACCTCTCCCTTGCCCGGGAGCTGGGTTACGGGCGGATACAGCTCCGCCGCTTTTTCCTCGAACGCGCTCTTCATATCAAGAAGCGTCTCCTCGTCAAGAGTCGAAACGCTTTTTGAAAGCGCAGAGTGCAGCGACTTATCGCACACAAGGCAAAGCCTCAGCACCTCGGCTTTAAGCCCGTCAAGATACTTCTCTCCAAGCCTTGCCGCCTTTTCGAGTCTCTCGTACTCGGGGGCAAATCGCTTTCCCTCCTCGGTCTCGACAAAGCTCTTTATAACTCCCGCACCGCGCTGAGCAGGCACGGCGACGAAGCTCCACTCGTAGGCATCAACTGCGCCCTCGAGTATCGCGTAGCACTTTTTCCCGCCGTAGGTCCTGCCCTTGACATGGGTGCAGGAGCCGAGCTCCTCGCCGCAAACGCTGCAAACGCTGCGTGCAATTGAACAGCCGACACTGGTCTCGCGCTTGATACCTCCGTCGATTTCGGCAATAAGCTCGGAATTTGCCTCGGTGCGCAGCATATAGGCATAGCCCTTGAGGTAAACATAGTCTGCACCGAGGGAGGTTTTGCGGTTTTTATCCGTGACAAGCTCCGTGCGATAAATGCGTGCCACCTGATTGTCGCTGCGCCAGTCATGGTCACAGATGCCGGTCACACCGACGAAAAGCTCGCCAAGCTCACGCAGTGTTGCCTCGGAAAACCGCTCGTAATCTCTGTCTACCTCGTTGTCGCACAGCAGCACGGAAAAGATGTACACATCATCCGCACTAAGCTCCGCTTTTGCAAAGGCATTTACCGCCTTGAGCTCCTCATCGGTGCAGACCGAGCTTTTACTGCTGCAGCCTTTAATGATTTTCATTGCTTCTTCCCTCTTCCCAATAGATTTTGTCTGCCTGCGCGGTATAAAGTGCCGCCTTTGCCTCCTCTACCTCGTCCTGGAGGTTTATTGTCTCCCATTCGATATTGCAGGTGCAGGCATAGCCGTGCATACACAGCCACATATCGCAGATTTTCAGCAGCACCGGCTCGAGCGTGCGCCTTATGGCAGTAAGCTCACTCGTCATGAGGTCCGCCTGCTGTGCCGACATTCTCTCGGTCGTTGACCAGTTAAGTCCCAGCAGGAACGGTGGTATGCCTGTCCTTGCTATGAGCTGTTCGAGAATTTGGCGCACGGGTACCTCGCTGTCAAGTATCTGATTATCCGCGCCGATGACCTTGACCTCAACATCGCCTACCGCCACAAAATCGCGCACAGTGCCGTTTTTGCCGCTTTGCATCGCCGCTGACCACTGACTGGCTATCTGCTCTGCTCTGTCCTGCGCGACGGCACGATCGATGATATCGCCCTGGGGCTTGTACACCACGGCAAAGCGGACATTACCCGCTCGCTCCCAGTTAACTCCCAAGGACTGATATATCTTCAGCAGAATGCCGCACAGGAAGGGCATACTGCGCAGCATCGAAACGCCGTAAGGCGAATCAGCCTCGGGATTATAGGGAGTGAACAGGAGAAGATTCTGATACGGCATGGGCACGGTGTCGCCGTTTTCACCACGGCAGCATAATTCAAAATCCAGAGGGGTGTCGCCCTCGCGAATCTGCACATCGGTGACATTGCCGCACAGTACCGCCGTTATATCGCGGTTGCCTCTCGTGACTATCTCGCCTACGGCTCTGCCGCAGGTTATCATCGAGTCAAGATACTGCGCCATAAACGCCCCAAGTCCCCGCTGACCTCGCCCGACATCAACGGTGCGGATAAATTCGTTGAGCTCGCTCTGAGCCTTCTTATCCGAGCATCCGGCCTCAAATCCGCCCGTTAAGCGGATAATCTTCATTACCGCCGCATCTACAACCGGCACTGCCTCTCTTATCGAGCGGTAGAGCTTTGTCTCCGCGCTGCCAAGCGGCACATAGCCGTCAAGCAGTCCGAAGGGGTGGTTTTCACTGCGTCTGAGCTGAACCGACGGAGCTCTGCTTTTTTGTTTTCCTGTGAAAAGTTTCATGCTTCCTCCTATCTTTCTACCCACACAGCCCCGATGGGCTCGTGGGCTTTGGATATGCCGACCGCAAAGTAACGAATATCGTCCATTGCATGGTCAAACTGCTTGAGCGGTGTGTCCTTGCCTGCCTTGTCGTCCCAGCGGTACTGGTAAAACTCCCGAACTGCGTCGTCGCAGCCGCGGCAAATTTTAATTCTTCCGCTTTTGAGCAGGGTCGCCGTGAGTCTTATGCCGGAAACGACATCGTTATCCGCCTTTTCGACCTTGAAGCCGCGGCGTGTGAGTGCCTCGATGAAGCTCGCCGCCGAGGGATCGACGATGACCCGTGAGGGGCTTATATCGCCGCACAGCCTTGCAAGCTCCTCGACATACTCCGAATCGGTTTTCTGCACCCCGACCTTGCGTGAGTCGTAGTAATACTCGCGCAGCCTGTACCACACCTCGCCGCTTTTGCCCCAAAGCCCGAAGGAACTGGGGTTTTTCGTGCCGTAGTCGCAGGATACGATGTACTCAAGGCAACGCTCCGGCGGCTCTGCGAGCATGGATCTGTCGAAAAAGTCGTACACTCTGCCCGCAGGTATCACCCACTGACCGAGAATGAATCTGCGGTAGAAATCGCCGCTGTACATTCGCTTATATCGGGCGATGATGCTTCTTGACAGCGCAGGGTTATCCTCGAGCGAAAAGTGGATGTAGAGCGCTCTGCGCTCGGCTGCCTTGACTATCCACTCACGGTAAAACCAGTGGTGCGGACTATCGGGATTGCAGTTAAACCAGATTTTGCTGCCGGTGACCGAGCATCGTGCGCAGGCCTGCTCGACGAAGGAGCGCGGCATCAGCACAACCTCGTCCATGAGTATGCCTGCCAAGGTCACACCCTGAATGAGCGACTGCGAGCTTTCATCCTTTCCGCCGAAAAGATAAAAGGTGTTTTTCCTGCCCATATAGGATATCTCGATAAGTCCGCGCGAAACCTTATCGCTCACGCAAAAGCCGATATCGCGCAGAACAGGCAGCAGCGGATCGAGCAGGTTGCGGCGGATACCGGTCTTTGCTTTGCCGCAGATACCGAAGCGTTCGTTGTCAAAGCGGCGCATCGCCCAGCACACGAACGAAATGCCCATGCACATGGTCTTGCCGCTTCGCACCGCGCCGTCGCAGATCACCGCGTCGAGGTCGCGGTACGGCGAGCTGTCGCTCCACCATGACAAAGCCTTGAGCTGTGTTTCAGAAAAGCTCTTAAACCTCATTGGCCTCTCCGCCACCGAGCCTGTCGGCCGCCTTATCTATTGCGGCATAAAAGCTTGAGCCTGCCGATGCCTCCTCGCTCTCCGCTCTTTTGAGCTCGTTTAGCTCTCGGATGACCTCGAGCTTGTCCAAAAGCTTAATCTCAACCGTGCCGTTTGCATTGCGCTTCATCTCCGTCAGCAGTGAAAGATCCAGCCCGTCAAGCAGTGACAAATCCTCCTCGTCGAGGAACAGGAGCTTGACGGCATCGTTGGGCGAGGACACCGCAAGCTTTTCAAGAAGTGCGTCCGGTGAGCCGGACTTTGCTTTTTTCTTCATTCCTATCACCTCTCACCCATAGGCTGCATCAGGGCGAAAGTTGTATGTTTGCGTACAACAAAAAAATCACCCGATCGAATTATTTTCGATTTCGGGTGAACAGTTGTACAAAATTCGGTTTTCAGTGGCGTTTTTAGGTAGTGCTACACAGAAATCCAGTCCGGCACCTCGACGGCGCTTGGACGGGATTTGCGAGATAGATTTGTGCCGGGCAAAATGAAAAGCGCAGGGAATACTTTGTGT
>JAEDIN010000048.1 GCA_016292445.1 Oscillospiraceae bacterium
TGACGGGCAAATTTGCGTCCATGCGGCGTTAAAGTCCTTGACAATACCTTTGTATTGCCTGCGGACTTTGCCTTGCCTGAACACAAATTATCTCCGTCAGATTATATGGTGTGACGGGCAAGTTTGCTGTGCCAAAGCGCCAGTAAAATAGAAGCGCCAGCAAAATTTATTAAAAATCCTCTCACGGCTGAGGCAAGGAGAAAAGATGAGAAAACGACTCGGAATTTACATTCACATACCGTTTTGCGTGTCCAAATGCGGTTACTGCGACTTTTACTCCGTCCCCGGCGGTTCGCAGCGGATGCCGGAGTACCAGTCCGCGCTTTTAAGCCACATCAGCGAATCGGCGGGCAACATCTCCGCCTATGAGGTCGACAGCATTTATATAGGCGGCGGCACGCCGAGTTGCTACGGCGCACAGCGCATTGTCGAGATACTCGACGAGCTGAAAAGACTGGGCAATGTGAGGCTCGACTCGGAGATAACCATGGAGGTAAACCCCGATACGGTAAAGCTCGAGGATCTTAAGCTTTTGCGCCGCGAGGGTGTTGACCGACTGTCCATAGGCGTGCAGTCTGCCAATAACGACATTCTTAAAATGATAGGCCGCAGGCACAATTTCAAGCAGGCGCAGCAGGCGGTGGAAAATGCCCGCCGAGCAGGCTTTGAAAATGTCAGTCTCGACCTTATCTACGGTCTGCCCAGCCAGACGAAAAGCGACTGGGCGCAGACCCTGCAGGCGTGCATCGAGCTGCATCCGGAGCATCTTTCCTGCTACGGGCTCAAGCTCGAGAAAAACACCCCCATGTACCACAGCTACCTCAATTCGCCGCTGCTGCCGGACGATGACGAGCAGGCGGATATGTATCTGTACACGGTCGAAACGCTTTCGCACTACGGCTACAAGCAGTACGAGATATCAAACTTCGCCGTGCCGGGCTACGAGTCGCGCCACAATCTTAAATACTGGCAGCTTGACGACTACATGGGCTTCGGCCCGGGGGCACACTCCTGCGTGGGCAACCTGCGTTACAGCTATGTGCGCAGTCTTGAAAAATACATCTCCGCCGTCAACGGCGATTCGATGATAATCGACGAGTGCGAGCAGATATTCCCCGTGCAGCGCGCCGCCGAGTACATCATGCTCGGTCTGCGCACCACACACGGCATATCCGAGTCCGGATATCATAAAATTTATCTCAGCGACTGGACTCCGCTTGAAAAAAAGCTCAGGGAATTTGAGCAAAGCGGCTGGGCGAAAAAAACCGAGGGCCGCTGGAGCCTTACCCCGGCGGGTATGCTCGTTTCAAACTCGCTGATAAACGCCGTTATCGAGGCGCAGACCGGCGCAAAGGTGGAGATAAACCCGTGGATGAGGGAGGCCTTCGAGGCTTCCGAAAAGCAGGAGCTTCCCGAGAGCGATATCGAACGCTTCGAGGAGTTTTACCGCAAAAAGGCCGGCAAGTGATGAGAGGATAAGCAAATGGCAAGAAAAAGACAGGGAGAAAACCTCCACAGAAGAAAGAAAAAGAAAAGCGGCGGGAAAACTGCCGTGCTCGCGGTCGTTCTGATCGTTGTACTCGTAGCCGCGCTTGCGCTTGTCGGTGCAATGGTCGTCGGCAAGACCTCGACCATTCACCCGAACATGGTGATAGGCGGCATCGATATCGGCGGCATGACGGTTTCCGAGGCGGAAAAAGCACTCACCGCCGCAGGCTGGGAGACACAGGGCGATGCCGAGGTCAGCGTGACCTTGCCGGGCGACTATAAAATCACCGTCACCTCCGAGGAGGCGGGACTTAAAACAAGCAGCCGCGAGGCTGCCGAGGCCGCTTATGCCTACGGGCACAGCGGCAACATACTAAATGATTTGAAAGCGTATTTCAGATGTATCACCGGCAAGGCGACTGCCGCCGATGTGCTCTCGTCTGCAAACGCCGAGGGTATCCGGGCAAAGGTGGAGGCCGCTTTGACGGAATACGACGCATTTTTGAAGCAGGGCTACAGAGTTGACATTGAGAAGGCAAAGCTCGAGCTTGTCAAGGGCGGCGAGAGCGTCAGGGTCGATGCCGACGAGCTGTGCGGTCTGATAGTGAAGGCCTTTGAAGTAAAGGCGACAACGGTCGATTACACCGCCACGGTCGATGCCGCCGAAAGCGTCGATTTTAAGAAGATACACGACGAGGTCTATACCGAGGCGGTCGAGGCAAAGTACGATGCCGAAACCAAAAAGGTGACCGAAAGCGCTGTGGGCGTTGATTTTGATGTAGAAAAAGCGCAAAAGCTGTGGGACGCCGCCGAGCCCGGCGATACCGTGGCAGTACCGCTTGAAATCACAAAGCCCAAGTACACGAGCGAGCAGCTCAATAAAATGCTGTTTCACGATAAGCTCGGCGCGCAGACAACCGTCTACCGCTCCAGCTCAGAGGGCAGAGCGACAAATGTCGAGCTGTCGGCTGCAAAGATAAACGGCGTGGTGCTAAATCCCGGCGAGGTGTTTTCCTACAACGATGTTGTCGGCAAGCGCACCGCTGAGGCAGGCTTCAAGCTTGCCGGCGCGTATGCCGGCGGCAAGGTCGTACAGGAGATAGGCGGCGGCATCTGCCAGACCTCCTCAACGCTCTACTGCGCGGCACTGTTTGCAAATCTCGAGATAACCCGGCGCGACTGCCATATGTTCGCCGTCGGCTATGTCCCCTGGGGCATGGACGCAACGGTAAGCTGGGGCGGTCCGGAGTTTAAATTCAAAAATAACCGCGAGTTCCCCATAAAGATAGTCGCAAAGACCGAAAATCGTGAGCTTACGATAGAAATCTGGGGCACGGATGTTGACGGCAGCTATGTCGAGATGACAAACTCCGTTTCGACCGTTTACGACAAGAAATACCCCAAAGTCGCGGTCGGCACACGCGCGGTGACTTACCGCAATGTCTACGATAAGGACGGCAATCTTTTGAGCCGCACCAAAGAGGATGTCAGCGTATACAACTACCACCCCGAGGACATCAAGTGGCCGTCGCCGTCACCCTCGGCAACACCCAAGCCGACTGCCAAACCGACGGCCAAACCGACTTCACAGCCGACCGCACAGCCTACGCACACTCCGGCGGCGACCGTGACCCCGACAGACACGCTTGCACCATGAGAATATAAGACAGGAGAATTATAATGGAAAAGGGAACATTCTACATCACAACACCCATCTACTACCCCTCCGATAAGCTGCATATCGGCCACACCTACTGCACCGTCGCAACCGACACCATCGCAAGATACAAGAGAATGTGCGGCTACGATGTCATGTTTCTCACCGGCACCGACGAGCACGGTCAGAAGATAGAGGAAAAGGCAAAGGCCGCAGGCGTCACGCCGCAGGAATTCGTCGATAACATCGTCACGGCTCCCGGCGGCATCAAGGATCTGTGGAAGCTCATGAACATCTCCAACGACCGCTTTATCCGCACCACCGACGATTACCATGTCGAGGCGGTACAGAGAATTTTCAAGAAGATGTACGAAAAGGGCGACATCTACAAGGGCGCATACAAGGGTATGTACTGCACCCCCTGCGAAAGCTTCTGGACCGAGAGCCAGCTTGTTGACGGCAAATGCCCCGACTGCGGCAGAGAGGTCCACTACGCCGAGGAGGAGGCCTATTTCTTCAAGCTCTCCAAGTACGCAAAGCCCGTGCAGGAGCTTTTGGAGGGCGGCGAATTTCTCGAGCCTGCCTCTCGCGTAAACGAGATGATAAATAACTTCATAAAGCCCGGGCTTGAGGATCTGTGCGTTTCCAGAACCAGCTTCAGCTGGGGCATCCCCGTCGATTTTGATCCGGGCCATGTCGTTTATGTTTGGGTCGATGCGCTGTTTAACTACTGCACCGCACTCGGACTTTTAAACGATAAGTACAGCGATTTCGATAAATACTGGCCTGCCGATGTCCACATCGTCGGCAAGGAAATTGTCCGCTTCCACTCGATAATCTGGCCTGCAATGCTCATGAGCATGGAGCTGCCCCTGCCCAAGAAGGTCTACGGCCATGGCTGGCTGGTCATCGACGGCGGCAAGATGAGCAAGAGCAAGGGCAATGTCGTTGACCCTTACAAGCTGGCGGATATGTTCGGCGTTGACGCGCTGCGCTTCTTCCTGCTGCGCACCTTCCCCTTCGGCTCGGACGGCAACTTCTCAAACGAGCTGCTTATCAGCACCATTAACACCGACCTTGCCAACGACCTCGGAAACCTCGTTTCGCGCACCACCGCAATGGCGGTCAAGTACTTTGGCGGCACTCTGCCTGCCGAGCGTGAGCATGACGCGCTCGACGACGAGCTTATCTCAATGGCAAAGGATGCCCGTGAAAAGTATGCCGCTCAGATGGACAAGTTCCAGCTCCACCTCGCACTCGAGGAGGTCTTCAAGCTCATCCAGCGCGCAAACAAGTACATCGACGAAACCGCACCTTGGGTGCTGGCAAAGGATGAGGCGAAAAAGCCCCGTCTGGCTGCCGTCATTTATAATCTGCTCGAAACCCTGCGCATCGCGCTCATTATGCTCAAGCCCTTCATTCCCGAAAGCTGCGACAAGGCATTTGAGCAGATAGGCGCGGATGAAGCCTGCATCGCTTGGGAAACCGCCGCGACCTTCGGCGTTCTGCCCGCAAGCGTCACCGTTGTCAAGGGCGAAACCCTGTTCCCCCGCGTCGACATGGCAAAGGCCCTCGTGGAGCTTGAAAAGATGAACAAGCCCGCAGGCCCCGTGTTTCCGCCGGTCGAGCCGAATGTGACCATCGACGATTTTGCAAAGTGCGATATGCGCGTGTGCAAGGTGCTTAGCTGTGAAGCGGTCAAGAAGTCGGAAAAGCTTCTCAAGTTTACCCTCGACGACGGCAGCGGCACTCCCCGTCAGATACTCTCCGGCATCCACAAATTCTATGAGCCCGAGCAGCTCGTCGGCAAAACGGTCGTTGCCATCCTCAACCTGCCCAACCGCAAGATGATGGGTCAGGATTCCTGCGGTATGCTGCTATCCGCCGTTCACGAGGAAAACGGCAAGGAGGAGCTGCACCTGCTGATGCTCGACGATAATATCCCCGCAGGCTTCAGGCTTTGCTAAAAAACAAAAGCTCTGTTCAATCGAACAGAGCTTTTTCAGTATCGGTTAAACGCTTCATGTAATCTCTACTGCCATAACCCGACCGGTAACACTATGCTAAAGTCAAGCCCGTCCATCAACCTATCGGTGCAGTAAAAGCTTCTCGCACTTATCTAATCGACGCGGTTCGTTAAACGGGTACATAGAAAGCCGCTTGCACCGATATGGTCACCGCAGTCAAACAGAACGCTGCACCGACTCTGGTGCAAGATTCCAAAGGGCGGCTAAGCCCTTTGGTCGCGTTTCTTTTGCAACTTTTCTTTGGCGAAACAAAGAAAAGTCTTTCAGTATCGTTTATACGCTTCATCTTGTCTTTATTGCCATAACCCGACCGGCAGCCTATCGGTGCGCTGCAAAAACAGCCATAACGCGGTTCGATGCTGCATACTAACATAAAAATTACCCCTAACCTATCGGTGCGGCGAATTTGCTTCGCGCCGATTTGTTAGGGGTGTTTTTGCTTGTTTTTATTTGTCTAAGCTTTCGGTTTTTGCCGGGGCTTTACCCTTGACGAGGTAGCCTATGAACATGACCACCGCGAAGAAGATGAGGAAACCGCAGCAGGTCTTTGCGCCGTAGCCTGTCCAGATGGCGTAGCAGAAGAACAGGCAGCACAGCAGACCCAGACCGGGAAGCAGGAAGCGGCGGAAGAAGCCGAGATCCTTTGCCTTGACCATAAGTCCGATCATCATGGGGATGTACATGACATACAGGCAGATGATACCGATCTCATCGGGCTCCCATGCAAGCCACTCGCAGGTGTGCACGGCGCCGAACAGCTCGGGGCCGCCCATCCACATCATGACCGTCCATGCAAACCAGAAGCCGGAGGTCATCATGCCGAAGATTGCGGACTTGATGGAGAAGTTGTTCTGATGGTCGATGTCGCCGAAGAACTCGGGCTTGGGACCGAGACCGCGTGCCGACAGCGAGTACAGACCGCGGCAGGACGCCATGGTCAGACCGTTCATAGTGCCGAGACAGCTAATGGTTATGAACACATAAACGATAGTGCCGACAACATTGCCGAACAGCTTCGAGAAGGCGATGCGGGGCAGAGCCTCGCCGAACGGCCAAGTGCCGATGATGGTGTTTACATCGCCGACACAGCTCATTGCAAAGATGTACAGTGCGTAGATAAGAATGGTGACGACCGAGCCGATGATAAGAGCAAGGGGCAGATTGCGCTTTGCGTTTTTAAGCTCGGAGTTTATTGAGGTTGCGAGTATCCAGCCCTCGTAGGCAAAGGCGAAGCCGACGATTGCCTTGAAGAAGCCCGAGCCGCCGACGGGGGTGTATTCAGGGGTGTTTACGAAGTTGAGAACCTCGAGGGTGGTGCCGTTTACGAGACCGGCGATAGTGCCGACGACGCCCATGAGCAGCAGGGGGATGAGCTTGATGACGGTCATGCCGACCTGGAGCTTGCCTGCGATTTTGGGGCTGAGGGCGTTGATGCCGTAGTCAATCATGAGGAAGCCTGCGCCGACGCCGATAGCCACGGGATTGACCTGACCGGTCGCAAAGTCGATGGCTGCGATGCCGAAGAGCTGCAGGAACATCATCGCCGAGAAGAAGGCGAGCATAGCAATGATGGCAGGCGTGTAGATAACCGTCATAAACCAGCCGACATAGTATGCGTAACGGGGTCCGAGCGCGACCTCGGCATAGTCAACGATGCCGTTGACCTTCTCATACCTTGAGCCGAGTTCGGCAAAAACGAGTGAACAAATAATGCAAATTAGACCTACAATGCCAACAACTGCAATACCCTGCAGCAGGTTGCCGCCGGTCAGACTAAGGACTTTACCGCCCTTGATGAAAACGCCTGAGCCGATGACGATGCCGATAACCATCGATATGGCGGTCGGCAATCCGTATCTCTTTTCCATTTGGGGACTCCTCTCTCTTTTTCACAGAACAACAGTCTGTACGCAGAAAGTATATCACTTTATAACGAAGGAAACAAGTTTTTTTCTTTAAATGGCTGAATTTTTGAGTTTTTTTATCTATAAAATTTTTTGTTGTACGCAAACATACAAGTTTCGCCCCGATGCAGCCTATTAGTGAAGGGCATTATTTTATAAGGAGGTGTAAACGATGGAAGCAAACGACAAAGCGATGCAGATAAAAGCGGCATTTTCCGCGGCGATAGCCTTCGGAACGGCGTTGTTCGGCTGGGTCGGCTGGGTGATAATCCTCTGGATTGCCGCCATGGTGCTCGACTACCTGACGGGCTCCTTTGCCGCTATCTACATGGGGCAGTGGACAAGTCGGGAGGCAAGCCGCGGACTGTGGCACAAGCTCGGCAGCATTGCCGCAGTCTCGGTCGCCGCGCTGTGCGATATCGCACTGGGTGTTATTGCCGACAATCTCGGCGATGCGTTCATCAACATTGACTACGGCTGCATCATAACGCCGGTCGTTGCGGCGTGGTACATATTCACCGAGCTTGGCAGCGTCATTGAAAATGCGGCGAAGCTCGGCGCACCCATGCCGAAGTTTTTAGGAAGTCTTGTTTCGGGGCTGCGCAATGCCGCCGACGAAGCGGGATGCAAGCAAAAGAAATAGGAGAAAGCGTATGACAAAAGCAAAAATTAACGGTGTTCGGCTCAAGATATCCGAGCGTGAGCCGCTTTTTGCCGGCACCGCAGACACAAACAGGATAGAGCTCAGCTTTTCCGAGGAATGGGCGGGGCTTTTAAAGCAAATAGACTTCACAAACAAAACAAGCGGCGAATCACGCAGAATAAGCGCGCAGGCGGAGGTGTGCACGGTGCCGTGGGAGGTGCTCAAGGTCGAGGGCGATGTGAGCTGCTGCGTTCGCGGCATCGGCGCGGACGGCAAGCTCAAAATGCGCACAAACGAAGCAAACCTCGGTACGGTTCTCGGCTCTGCGCAGGACGATGTGCCCGGCTCAACAAGCCCCACGCCGGAGGTCTGCGATGAGCTTGCAGCGAAAATCGGCGAGCCAACGGAGCTTGAAACGAGCGAAAAGTCAAACCTTGTCGCCGCCGTAAACGAGGTCAAGCACACCGCCGACGGCAAGCAGGACAAGCTCATTGCCGGAGAAAACATCACAATAGCGGAAGACGGTAAGACCATTTCTGCAACAGGCGGCGGCGCGAGCAATGCCATCGGATATTTCGGGGTCACGCTTACAGAGCGGGATGACGGATTATACACAGGCAGCAAGACCTTTGCCCAGGTCAAGGCGGAGATAGAAAGCAATAAGCGCTTCATGTTTATTGACGGCTACGATTGTGTATTCATCGTGACGCGCGTCGGCAACGCGATTATTGAATTTGCAGGAATGTTAGACGGCACGGACGGTTGGCTGTGGGTAGGTGTTGCATCGGACGAACGGTGGGAAATTACTCCGGAGGTAAGAGTAACCTTAGACTGGTATAACGGTCTGGCAGATGATGTAGGAAAGCGTACAAACCTCACTACCGCGGATAAATCAAATCTTGTCGCGGCGATAAACGAGGTCAAGCAAGCTGCCGACGGCAAGCAGGACAGGATAACATCGACGAACAAACTCGCATACTCGCTCATTAGCGGCACACCTACCGTCCCTACTGTGCCCACAAATGTATCTGCCTTTACAAACGACGCAGGATATTTGACTCTTGCGACACTGCCGAAATATGAGGGGGTAGTCGAATAATGTC
>JAEDIN010000049.1 GCA_016292445.1 Oscillospiraceae bacterium
TGCTTGTACTTTTCGGCGACTCAGTTCCGAGCATTTTCGGATTGTTGGTCGTTGCTGCCGTTATCGGCGTGATAATCTATGCCGCGAAGGCAGCCAAAAAGCGTCAGGAGACCGAGGGCGGCACGGCGCAGGTCACCGGCGAGGATGTTAAGACCGCCGCAAAGGCAGGCTTTTCAAAGCTCATGACCGAGGCGAAGAAAATGTCCGAGTACGAGGACTGCGACGATGACCACGAGGATGTTGACCCCTCCGAGTACACCACCGAGGACGAAAAGCGCGTAAAGCAGCTCAAGTCGATGCTCAAAAACGGCATTATTGACAAGGAAGAGTACAACATAATGTTAAAAAGATACAAGCTATGAAAACAGTAACCATCTACACCGACGGCGCGTGCTCGGGCAATCCCGGGCCGGGCGGTTGGGGCGCAATACTGCGCTACAACGGCCGCTCAAAGGAGCTGTCGGGCGGCGAAAAAAGCACCACGAATAACCGCATGGAGCTCACCGGGGTAATTTCGGCGCTTTCCGCGCTGAAAGAGCCCTGCATTGTCGAACTTTACTCCGACTCAAAATATGTCATTGACGCGCTCAGCAAGGGCTGGGCGGTTTCGTGGCGCAAAAACGGCTGGAAGAAGGCGGACAAAAAACCCGCGCTGAACATTGACCTCTGGGAGACGCTGCTTTCGCTTTGCGAAAAGCACGAAGTGCGCTGCCACTGGGTCAAGGGTCACGCCGAGAACGAGTATAACAACCGCTGCGACGAGCTGGCGGTTTCAGAGCGCATGAAATTCACATGAAGGACTACACAAAATCACCGTTTAAAATTTTCATATCCTATATTTTCGGTCAAAAAAAGCTGTTTGCCATCGACATGGTCTGTGCGGCCTTGGTGTCGGTGATTGACCTTGTGTTCCCGTACCTGTCGAAAAACAGCATGGAGACCTATCTGCCGCAGAGTATGTATCGGACATTTTTCATTGTCATGGCGATACTTGCCGCGGCATATGTTTTGAAATCGCTGCTGTACTATATAATCACGGTCATCGGCCATAAGATGGGCGTTTTGATAGAGGCGCAAATGCGTGAGGATCTGTTTGCCCATGTGCAAAAGCTTTCCTTCGACTTTTTTGACCGCAACCGCACGGGCGCGGTCATGAGCAGACTCACCGGCGACCTTTTCGAGATAACCGAGCTTGCCCACCACGGGCCGGAGAATATTCTCATCTGCACCTTGACGATAGTCGGCGCGATAGTTTTGATGTTCACGATAAATGTCAAGCTCACTCTTGTGCTTTTGATTTTGCTGCCGCTGTGCCTGTGGTTTACGCTCAGCCAGCGCATGAAAATGCGAAACGCGAACATCGAGGTCAAGCGCAAGACCGCGACGATATTCTCCGCGCTGGAAAACGGCGTGTCGGGCATACGCACGGCAAAGGCATTTGCAAACGAGAAGTTAGAGGAGCAAAAATTCCTCGCTGCAAACGACCTGTACCGCACATCGAAAACCGAGTATTACCGCACGATGGGACTATTCATGAGCGGCATGGAGTTCACATTAAGCATCATGCCCCTTGCGGTGATAGCCGCCGGCGGATTTTTCATCATGCAGGGCACGCTCAATTACATAGAGCTTGTGACCTTTACGCTGTATGTCAGCACCTTTGTGACCCCCATACGAAAGCTTGCGCAGTTTGCCGAGCTTTATATGCAGGGCTCTGCCGGATTTGAGCGATTTCTGGAGCTTATGCGCACCGAACCGACCCTTTGCGACAGAAAAGACGCAAAACGCTTGACAAATGTCAAGGGTCGTATAGAATACAAAAATGTGAGCTTCACCTATGACAAAGCCGAGGTGCTGCACAATGTCAGCGTCACGGTCGAGCCCGGCAAGACCCTTGCGCTGATAGGCCCCTCCGGCGGCGGCAAGACCACCATGAGTCAACTGCTCATGCGCTTTTACGATGTTAACGGCGGCGCGGTGTTGGTTGACGGAAACGATGTGCGAGATCTCACGCAGGAGTCCCTGCGGCAAAATATCGGCATGATCCAGCAGGATGTGTATATGTTCGCCGGAACGGTGCGCGAGAACATTCGCTACGGCAGACCCGATGCCACCGACGACGAGATCGTCGAGGCTGCCAAGCTTGCCGAGATACATGACGAGATAATGCAAATGCCCGACGGCTACGACAGCTATATCGGAGAGCGCGGCGTGATGCTCTCCGGCGGTCAGAAGCAGCGCCTTTCGATTGCGAGGGTGTTTCTCAAAAATCCGCCGATACTCATTCTCGACGAGGCGACCTCCGCGCTCGACACCGTGACCGAGCAAGCCATTCAGGCCTCGCTTGATAAATTGAGCGTGGGCAGAACGAGTATCATAATCGCCCACCGGCTTTCGACCATACGAAACGCCGACCTGATCGCGGTCATCGAGCACGGCGCGGTGGCCGAGAGCGGAACGCATGATGAGTTAATCAGGAAAAACGGACTTTATGCCGAACTTTATAATGCACAACGAGGTAAGTAAAATGAAAGACAAGACAACAAAAAAACTGATATTCGCAGCACTTTTTGCCGCATTGACCTGCGTTGCCACCATGGTCATCAAAATACCCACCCCCTTGGGCGGCTACATTCACGCCGGTGACGCGGTCGTGCTGCTCGCGGCATTTTTGCTGGGCCCCTTGTGGGGCGCACTCGCTGCAGGTCTTGGCTCTGCACTTGCCGATATCGTCTCCGGCTATGTAATTTATGCGCCCGGCACCTTCGTCATAAAGGCAGTCGTTGCGCTGCTTGCAGGTTGGCTGCTCAGCCGCAGGTTCGTAAAGAATCAGCTTGCAAAGTCGATAATTGCAGGCATCGTTGCCGAAATAGTCATGGTCGGCGGCTACCTCTTGTACGAGGCAGTGTTCCTCGGCTTCGGCGTTGCGGCAGCCGCAAACATCCCCATGAATGCCATTCAGGGCGCATTCGGCGCGGTCGCCGGTGCGGCACTGTTCGTTGCGCTTAGCAAAACGAATTATTTCAAGGGAGAGTAATCATGCAGTACAGAATTGAGGGCGAAACCCTGCCCGTAGTAGTCTGCGAGCTTGAGATCGGTGAAAAGATGATCACCGAGGGCGGCAGCATGGCTTGGATGTCCCCGAACATGAAAATGGAGACCACTACTAACGGCGGCTTAGGCAAAGCGCTCGGCAGAATGTTTTCCGGCGAGAAGATGTTTCAGAATATATATACCGCAACAAACGGCAGTGGACTCATCGCCTTTGCCTCCAGCTTCCCCGGCTCGATTAAAGCCTTTGAGATTTCCGCCGGCAACGAGATGATTTTCCAGAAGCGCGCATTTCTTGCCGGCGAAAGCAGCGTCAAGCTCGATATTTTCTTTAATAAGAAGGTCAGCGGCGGACTTTTCGGCGGTGAGGGCTTCATTTTGCAGCGCGTAAGCGGCAACGGCACGGTTTTCGCCGAATTTGACGGTCATGCAGTCGAATATGAGCTCGCGGCAGGTCAGAAGATAGTCGCAAACACCGGCCATCTTGCCGCAATGTCGGCAAGCTGCACCATGGAGGTACAAACCGTTTCCGGCGCAAAGAACATTCTGTTCGGCGGCGAGGGGATCTTTAACACCGTCATTTGCGGACCCGGTAAGGTCTGGCTTCAGACAATGCCCGTTGAAAAGGTCGCAAATTCGCTTCTCCCCTTCCTGCCCGGCACCGGCAGCGGAATATCACTTGATTTTGACTAAACAATATAAAAACGGCAAAGCTCCGCAGTGAAATCCACTGCGGAGCTTTGCTATTTGAATTATTATCAAAAATTACATCTTGTTGAGCTTGACGGTCATCTTGGACTTTTTGTGAGCTGCGTTGTTCTTATGAATAAGACCCTTGCCTGCTGCGTGGTCAACAGCCTTGACTGCTACCTTGTAGCTTTCTGCTGCAACAGCCTTGTCGCCTGCTTCGACAGCAGCGTCAAACTTCTTCAAAACGGTCTTGAGAGCGGTCTTGTCTGCGCGGTTCTTTGCGCGGAGCTCCTTGGACTTTTCGTCTCTCTTCATTGCGGACTTAATGTTGGGCATCGTGGCACCTCCTTATAACTTAGTAACAAAAATCCTCACGGGATTTTCCGGCGAATACCGCCGGTTTTCGCCGGCTATCAGACTGAGCTGATGGTTACTGCCGTTTGGGACTGAATAACGATAACGATTGGCGAGCATAGCTCGCAGGGAACTATTCTAACATTAAGTCATTGAAAAATCAAGCTTTTTCTAAATTTTGCGAATATTTTTTTGGACTTTGCATTTCTTGTGGCAGCTTCGGAGAGAATATACTATATCTTGATTTAAAGGAGCATATAAAATGCAAAAATCCTTTGCGCGTACCGACCTTGCCGCCGAAGCCAACTCACGGCTTGATAAGCAGTATAAGGGTGTTGTCAGTGAGGAGCTCACAATTTCAAACTGCAAGGCAAGCCGAGTGTCCGTCACAGATGATGAAGCGGCGCAGGCCATAGGCAAGCCGATCGGTGATTATTTTACTTTAGAAATGGAAAAATATGTTAGCAGAACGGAAAATTCGTTTTCAGATTGCGCAAATGCTCTTGCTTTGCTTTTGAATAAGTTTTCATTTATACAAAACGCAAAAAGCGTGCTCGTAGCCTGCCTCGGCAATCGCGCTGTCACACCGGATGCCATCGGACCGGATACCGCCGACAGCTTAATCGTTACGCGGCACTTGAAGTCTTCCCTGCCCGAGCAGTTTGACGCTTTTTCCTCCGTCTCGGTTTTCCGCACCGGAGTATTAGGCACGACCGGCATCGAGAGCGCCGACGAATTAAAAGCAATTTGCGATTTAGTTAAGCCCGATTGCGTTATCGCCGTTGATGCTCTCGCCTCCGGTGAGCTTAACCGGCTTTGCAAGAATGTGCAGATATGCAACACCGGCATTTCCCCGGGCTCCGGTGTCGGCAACAATCGTGCCGCTCTCAACTTCGATTTTCTCGGCGTTCCCGTTGCCGCCATCGGTGTTCCAACGGTGATTGATGCCGCCGCTTTTACCGAGGCCGAAGAAGCCAAGGGCTTGTTCGTCACACCGAGGAATATCGATGAGCTTGTACGGAGCTCTGCGAAGCTTATCGCCTACGGCATTAACCTTGCGGTGCACAAGGGTCTGACCATCGAGGACATAGATATGCTCGTCGAGTAGTTTCTCCGATGTTTCACATGAAACAATTTGCATTTTTCTTAAAATGTTTCATGTGAAACATTGAAATACGCGACAAGAAAGGATATAATAGCCTCGAGGTGAAATTATGTCCAAGATAATTGCTATTGCCAACCAGAAAGGCGGCGTCGGCAAGACGACCACCTGTGTCAACCTCTGCTGTGCGTTAAAAATGAAGGGCAAAAAGGTGCTGATTCTCGATTGCGACCCACAGGGCAACTCGACCTCGGGAATGGGCGTCAACAAATACTCCACCCCCGGCACCTACGAGCTTATCGCAAAAAAGGCGGATATCTACGACTGCATTCGCAAAACACCCTACGGTGATGTCATTCCGTCAAATAAGGACCTGTCAGGCGCTACTGTCGCCCTTGTTCTTGCCGAAAAGCGCGAATATGTTCTAAAGGACGCACTGCAGCTTATCTATAACGACTACGACTACATATTTATCGACTGTCCGCCGTCATTGGAGCTGCTGACACTGAATGCGCTCGTTGCTGCCGACAGCATAATAATCCCCATGCAGTGCGAGTATTACGCGCTTGAGGGCATAACCGACCTTATGACGACAATTAAGCTCTGCAACAAGCGTCTCAATCCCGGTCTGAATATCCAGGGCATCGTGCTTACGATGTATGACGCGAGGACAAACCTCACCCAACAGGTCGCATTTGAGCTTAAAGAATATTTCGGCGGCAAGGTCTACGACACGGTGATACCGCGCAGCGTGCGCCTTTCCGAAGCACCCAGCCACGGAAAGCCCGGCGTTGCCTACGACAAGATAGGCAAAGGCAGCCGTGCATACATGAAGCTTGCAGATGAATTTCTCAAGCAGGAAAGGAGAAAATAATGCCAAAAGAGCTGAAAAAAGGCCTCGGACGAGGTTTGAGCGAGCTTTTCGGTGAGGATTTGACCGAAAATGAGGCAGACGGCGAGCTTCTTAACCTGCCGATAACCAAGGTGGAGCCCCGTGCTGACCAGCCGCGAAGTAAATTTGACGAGGAAAAGCTTCAGGAGCTTGCCGATTCTATCGCGCAGTACGGACTTATCCAGCCGATAACCGTGCGCAAGCAGGATAACGGCTATTATCAAATAATCGCCGGTGAAAGACGCTGGCGTGCAAGCCGACTTGCCGGACTTGTCGAGGTCCCGGTGCGCGTTATTTCCGCCGATGACCGCCGCGTTGCCGAGCTTGCACTGGTCGAAAATCTACAGCGCGAGGACTTAAATCCAATCGAAGAAGCACTCGGCTATAAGAGCCTTATCGAGGAATACGGTCTGACGCAGGATGAAGCGGCTAAAAGCGTAGGCAAGTCACGACCGGCGGTCGCAAACGCAATGCGACTTTTGGGACTTTGTCCGGAGGTTTTGAAAATGGTTGAGGAGGGCAAGCTTTCGGCCGGCCATGCAAGATCGCTGCTTCCGCTCGAGGACGCGTCGATGCAGCTAAGCGCGGCAAAGAATGTCATCGATAATGCGCTGTCAGTGAGAAAGACCGAGCAGCTTGTGGCAAGGACGCTTAAAAAGCTGCGCGAGCCGGCAAAGCAGCCGACAAAGAGCGAGGAGCTTTTCGTGGACTATATCGCCGACACCGCGGATTACCTCAGCCGCACCCTGGCACGCAAGGTGAATATCGAGTGCGGCAAGCGCAGCGGCCGTATAGTCTTGGAATTTTATGACAGCGATGACCGCGAAGCGCTTATACAGAACCTCGCCCGAATGGGCGGCACCTGGCAGGAAATTAACGGAAAGTAAAAACTTTGCTTAGAAATATAACAAGGAGTAATCGCAATGCTTGATATAAAGTTTGTAAGAGAAAATCCCGAGACAGTCAAGGATAACATAAAGAAGAAGTTCCAGGATGCAAAGCTGCCCCTCGTTGACGAGGTTTTGGAGCTTGATGTGAAATACCGCGCAGCCCTCACCGAGGCAAACGACCTGCGTGCTTCGAGAAACACGCTGTCCAAGCAGGTGGGCATTCTTATGGGACAGGCAAAGAAGGACCCAAGCAAGCTTGAGGAAGCGGAAAAAGCAAAGGCACAGGTCAAGGCAAACGCCGAGCGTCTTGCCGAGCTTGAAAAGGCAACCGGCGAAATGAGCGAGCGCATACGCGCCATCATGCTCACCATCCCGAACATCATTGACCCATCCGTTCCCATCGGACCTGACGATAGCTGCAATGTCGAGGTCGAGCGCTTCGGCGAGCCTGTCGTTCCCGACTTCCCAATCCCCTATCACACCGAGATAATGGAGAGCTTCAACGGCGTTGACATGGACGCAGCGGGCAGAGTATCAGGCAACGGCTTCTACTACCTCATGGGCGATATTGCAAGACTTCACTCCGCGGTTCTGGCATATGCCCGCGACTTTATGATAGGAAAGGGCTTTACCTACTGCATTCCCCCGTTCATGATCCACGGCAATGTTGTCGAGGGCGTTATGAGCCAGACGGATATGGACGCAATGATGTATAAGATCGAGGGCGAGGACCTGTACCTTATCGGCACAAGCGAGCATTCCATGATAGGCAAGTTTATCGACCAGATGATACCCGAGGCAAAGCTTCCGCAGACACTCACGAGCTACTCCCCCTGCTTCCGCAAGGAGAAGGGCGCACACGGAATCGAGGAGCGCGGCGTTTACCGCATCCACCAGTTTGAAAAGCAGGAGATGATAGTCGTCTGCAAGCCCGAGGACAGCAAGGCATGGTACGAAAAGATGTGGCGTTATTCCGTGGAGCTGTTCCGCAGCATGGAAATTCCCGTGCGTCAGCTCGAGTGCTGTTCGGGTGACCTTGCCGACCTCAAGGTCAAGTCCTGCGATATCGAGGCATGGTCGCCTCGTCAGAAGAAGTATTTCGAGGTCTGCTCCTGCTCCAACCTCGGCGACGCACAGGCCCGCAGGCTGAAAATGCGCGTCAAGGGCGAGGACGGCAAGACCTACCTGCCCCACACGCTGAATAATACCGTTGCCGCACCTCCGCGTATGCTCATCGCATTCCTCGAAAACCACCTGCAGGCAGACGGCACGGTCACCATACCCGAGGTGCTTCGCCCATACATGGGCGGCACGGAGCTGTTAGTACCCAAAACAAAATAAGATAAAGGAGAATAACTGATGAAAAAGTTTCTTTCGGAGTTCAAGGCGTTTGCCCTGCGCGGCAATGTTATGGATCTGGCGGTCGGCGTCATCATCGGCGGCGCATTTACCGCGCTCGTTACCTCGCTTATCAATAACCTCATTAACCCAATCATCGGCTGCTTTAGTCTCGACGGCTTTTCGGGCCTCAGCGTGACCGTCGGCAAGGCGACGCTGACCTACGGTGCGTTCATCATGGACGTGATAAACTTCATTATCATGGCGTTTGTCGTGTTCCTGCTCATTAAGGCGGTCAATAAGCTTGCGACCATCGGCAAGAAGGAAGAGAAAGAAGCAGAGGAAGCGGCAGAGGAGGAAGAACCCAAGCCCACCACCGAAGACCTTCTGGCGGAAATCCTCGAGGAGATAAAAAAGAAATAATTTTTTTCAATAGCGAAC
>JAEDIN010000050.1 GCA_016292445.1 Oscillospiraceae bacterium
GCGCCAGCATTCCGAAAATGCCGAGCCAGCCGAGGTCGGGGAGGAGCATCGCCAGTACAAAGGGGATAAGTCCGAAAACAATGTTCGGCAGCAGGGACATGAAAACAAATCTGCCCTTGCTCATATCTTCTGTGCCGATGACAAACAGCATACCCTGAATGAGGTTGGTGTAAAGATACACATCACTCTTAAAGCACATTGCGTGCAGCAGCTCATGCGGCAGCAGCGAAACGAAAAACAGCAGGCAGCCGATCAGCCAATCGCTTGCCGGAATGCTGCGGTATTTATACAGCAGCACCGTCACCAGCACCGCCAGCATAAAAAGCGAGTACTTGCCCACGACACGGTTAAGCTCCGTCGTGCTTTCCGCTTCCTTAAATTTCACCGCCCCCGGCTTGTGCTCGCCGTGAGGCAAGGAGTCGGGGTTCAAATCATATTTTCCCATGTAGTGCAGTTTCATCTACATATAATCCTCCGAAATTCGACACGATATTATAAATTAGTATAGCATACTTTCTTCTCCGTGCAAATCTCATTATTAACAAAGGTTGATTTAATCATAATAAGATTATATAATCAAACTAAGCTGACGAGAGTCGAACACCTGTCGCCTGTCAGCGCATCCTTTCGGCTATTTCCGCTTTTTTGCCTTGATGGGCGTAAGCTCACCTGCGCCAAAGAAAGCCGAAAATGCCTCGAAAAATACTGCTGACAGGTGCTGCGCAGTTTTGCCGGAGCAGATTTTTGTTCAGGCAAGGCAAAGACCGCAGAGAATACTTGTTTGTATTGTCAAGGGCTTTAACGCAGCGTGGGCGAAAATCAGCCTGTCAAAACCGATAGGTGTTCGACTCTCGTCAGCTTAACTACAATACCTTCGGAGGTAGCTATGGACAACAGACGCAGCCTTAACCTGACCATGCTGTGCGATTATTACGAGCTGACGATGGGCAACGGATATTTCGACCACAACATGAAGGACAAGATAACCTACTTTGACGTGTTTTACCGCCAGAACCCCGATATGGGCGGCTTTGCAATATGCGCAGGGCTGGAGCAGGTCATCGACTACATTCAGAACCTGCATTTCGAGCCCGAGGACATAGAATATCTGCGCGGCAGAAATATGTTCTCCGAGGAATTTTTGGACTACCTCAAAAACTTCAAATTCGAGGGCGACATCTGGGCTATTCCCGAGGGAACTCCGGTGTTTCCGCGCGAGCCTATCATGACGGTGCGCGCGCCGGCAATTCAGGCGCAGCTTATCGAGACCTATGTGCTGCTCGAGCTTAACCACCAGAGCCTCATTGCGACCAAGGCAAACCGCGTTTGCCGTGCAGCCGAGGGCAGAACGGTGCTCGAGTTCGGTTCGCGCCGTGCGCAGGGCATCGACGGTGCGGTCACCGGCGCAAGAGCGGCGTATATCGGCGGCTGTGCAGGCACTGCCTGCGCGGTATCCGATACCCGCTACGGTGTTCCGGCAGGCGGCACGATGGCGCACTCATGGGTGCAGATGTTCGACAGTGAGTACGAGGCGTTCAAGGCATACTGCCAGACCTACCCCACCAACGCGACCCTGCTTGTCGATACCTACAACTCCCTCAAGAGCGGCGTTCCCAATGCGATAAAGGCGTTTAACGAGGTGCTCAGACCTCTCGGCATAACGAAATGCGGCATTCGCTTTGACTCGGGCGACATGGCGTATCTGACGCGCAAGGCGAGAGCTATGCTCGACGACGCCGGATGGCCCGAGTGCAAAATAACGGTGTCGAATGCTCTTGATGAGCGTCTTATCACGGAGCTTCTTTTGCAGGGCGCGAAGATAGACGCTTTCGGCGTCGGCGAAAGGCTCATCACCTCGAAGTCCGACCCCGTTTTCGGCGGAGTTTACAAGCTGTGCGCAGTCGAGAACGACAAGGGCGAGATAATCCCCAAGATAAAGATAAGCGAAAATGTCGGCAAGATAACGAACCCCGGCTTCAAGAGAGTTTACCGCCTGTTCGACAAGGAGACCGGCATGGCGGAGGCCGACTACATCACCCTGCACGACGAGGTCGTTGACGACACCAAGCCCCTTGAGATCTGCGACCCCGAGGCACGCTGGAAGACCAAGGTCATGGACAGCTTTAGTGCCGTCGAGCTTCAGGTGCCGATATTCAAGCACGGCGAGCTTATATACAAGCTGCCGACAATTGAGGAGATCAAGCGCAATTGCGCTTACGGCGTAAGCACGCTCTGGCCGGAGGTCAAGAGGTTTGATTACCCCCACCAGTACTATGTCGATCTGTCCGCAAAGCTCATGGCTCTCAAGGACGAGATGCTCAAGCAGGGGTCAAAATGAACGCTGTAAATCGCAGAGAAAATATAATACAGATGCTCAGGCAGGCGGCAGATCCCGTTAGCGCGGCGAGCCTTGCCTCCGCTTTGGGTGTGAGCAGGCAGATAATCGTCGGGGATATTGCGCTTTTGCGAGCCTCGGGCGAAAAAATAACGAGCACGCCGCGCGGCTATGTTCTCTCCGAGGGCGGCACAAGCGTGTACACTCTTGCCTGCGTCCACGGCGTTGAGGATACCGAAAAGGAGCTCAACATCATGGTCGATAACGGCTGCAAGGTGCTCACCGTTTCGGTCGAGCATCCGGTTTACGGGCTTCTGACAGGAGAGCTGCAGCTTGCCAATCGCTACGATGTGCGTCAGTTTGTCGAAAAGCTGCAAAGCGGAGAGGTCAGACCCTTATCGGCACTCACGGGCGGTGTGCATCTGCACACTCTGTCGTGTCCGGACAACGAGTGCTTTGAGCGCACACGCAGACAGCTTGAGCGCGAGGGGCTCTTGTACCTCTGATAATATTTTAATTATTGTTGACAAAAAGCATATAAGTGTTAAAGTAATCTACACAGGTGTCTTGACACCTGTGTAGATTACTTTTAGGAGAAATGAATCAATATGGCAAAGCTGAAAGCATTTTTTAAGCGCAAGGATGTTGAAGTCAGCCTCAAGCGTTACGGTATCGACGCCCTCGGCGCAATGGCGCAGGGACTTTTCTGCACGCTGCTCGTCGGAACGATACTCGACACTCTCGGAACGCAGCTCGGCATCGGCTTTCTCGCAAAGCCCATCGTTGAAATTAACGGCGCGGGCTTCACCATAGGCAAATTCGCATCCGCGATGGTCGGCCCTGCGATGGCGGTGGCGATAGGCTACGCGCTGCACGCGCCTGCCATGGTGCTGTTTTCGCTCATCCCGGTCGGCTATGCGACCAATGTCATGGGTGGAGCGGGCGGCCCTCTTGCGGTGTATGTCGTTGCGGTCATAGCCGCCGAGTTCGGCAAAATGGTCTCCAAGGAGACAAAGATAGATATTCTCGTGACCCCCATCGTCACCGTGCTCATCGGCATAGGGCTTGCCTACTTCATCGCCTCGCCCATCGGCAAGGGTGCGATGGCGGTCGGCGATGTCATCAAGTGGGCGACCACTCAGCAGCCCTTCGTTATGGGTGTGCTGGTATCGGTCATCGTCGGCGTTGCGCTGACGCTGCCCATTTCCTCTGCCGCCATTTGCGCCGCGCTCAGCCTCACGGGTCTTGCCGGCGGTGCGGCACTTGCCGGATGCTGCGCCAACATGGTCGGCTTTGCGGTGATATCCTTCCGTGAAAACGGCTGGGGCGGCGTTGTTTCTCAGGGCCTCGGCACCTCCATGCTCCAGATGGGCAACATCGTGCGCAACCCGAAAATTTGGATACCCGCAATCGCGGCAAGCGCCGTCACCGGACCTGTCGCCACCTGCCTGTTTAAGCTCGAGATGAACGGTGCGGCGGTGTCCTCCGGCATGGGTACCTGCGGTCTTGTCGGCCCCATCGGCGTGTGGACCGGCTGGGCAAATCCGAGTGCCGAGGCAGTCCTCGACGGCGCGGCGGCGATTATTCCCACCGCAACCGATTGGATAGGCCTTGCCCTCGTATCCGTCGTCCTGCCCGCCGTTCTGGCTTGGCTGTTCGGCAAGCTCTGCCGCAAGCTCGGCTGGATTAAGGACGGCGATCTCAAACTAAACTGAAAAAGCAGGATGCGCAAAAAGATAAGGGCGGTGTAATGGGATACACCGCCCTTATCTTTTTCTTATTTCTCCGTTGCCATGGTCATAAGTGCCTGCTTGAGTCTGAATATCTGCGTTGCGTGGGTCACATTCAGCTCGTCAAGCTGCTTGTTTATCCTGTCGATAGCCTCAAGCTGACGCAGCGAGAAGCCGTCGGATGTCTTGCCCTCATCGGACACGGGAGCGTATTTCGACGCCGAATCCTTTGCGTGCTCGAGAAGTATGCTCGCCTGAAACTTTGCGTCGGCAAGAATCTTGTCCGCCTCAACCTTCGCATCGGCGGTTATCGCCTCTGCCTCGTCCTTGGCTCGCTTGATAAGCTCGGCCGCCTCTGCCTCCGCCTCCTCGACGGCGGATTTTGCCCTTGCCTGCGCGTTTATCACCGCAACGCCGATCTCGTCCTTTGCGCTGCTCACATCGTCGCAGGCCTTGCGAAGTCTTTCGTTCTCCTCCAGAAGCTCCAGCACCTCCTGCTTGAGCTCGTTAAGGCGCGTATCGACTTTGTTTGCGTTATAATATTTCTGCTTTGCGATGTCAAAGCGGATAGAATCAAGATATTCCTTTGTAATAGCCATGATACAGACCTCCGTTCACACACAACTGTATAACTTGTATGAAATTTTAGCAGAAATGCACAAAAATTGCAATGAAACTTTTTTGTAACACTTTTGGCAAAATACATATTTAATATTGACAATTTGACAGTTTATTAATAAAATGTAAACAGACGGCATAGAGATAATTAAAGTGCCATTTGCCCTCCCAAGGGCAAACAACAGAACTATTTATAAGGGGAAAAGTATGAAAAGAACAGCGTTTACAACCGTAATGAGCATTCTTCTCATCCTCGTCTGCCTGTTTGGTCTGGTCGCCGCCGGTTTCGGCGTCAAGGACGGTCTGGCCATCAAGAAGTACAAGGAAGAGGATGCCAAGGCAGCAGATGTTGTCGGCCAGCTTGAAGATGCTATCGCACTTCTGAAGGAAAACGAAGATGCGTATAACGACGGCGTCGGTGCTTACGCAAAAGGTCTGAAGGACTACAATGCAGGCAAGAATGAGCTTGATGCAGGCTACAAGACCTACAATGCAGGCAAGAGCGAGTATGAAAAGGGACTTGAGGCCTATAAGCAGGGCAAGAAGACTCTCGCCGAAGGCTATGCTCAGTACGAGCAGGGCAAGAAGGACCTCGAGGCAGGCAAGAAGCAGGTTGCCGAGGGTCAGGCACAGATAGATGCCAACACCGATGCCTACAACGAAGGCAAGGCAAAGCTCGCAAAGATCGAGCCGCTGATGCCCTTTGTCGACACCTATGTCAAGTTCCGTGACGGCACCATCGCAAAGCTGCCCGGCTTTGACAGTGCACAGGCATGGTTCGTAGAGAAGGTTCGCCCCGTTGCCGAGAAGGCCGGTTTGGAGATCCCCGAGGATGTCACCGACTTCCCCGCATACATTCAGCAGATGGTTGCCGACGGTAAGGCACAGCTCAAGCAGTATGAGGACGGTCTTGCCGCTCTCGAAGCAGGTAAGAAGCAGGTAGCCGAGGGCGAAGCAAAGCTCAAGGAAGCCGAAGCACAGCTCGCAGCAGGCGAAAAGGAGCTTGCAGCAGGCGAAGCAAAGCTCAAAGCGGCAGAGAAAGAGCTTGCAGCAGGCAAGAATAAGCTCGCAGCAGGTGAGAAGGAGCTTGCAGCTGGTGCGGCAAAGCTTGCCGACGGCAAAGCATCCCTCGAGGAGTTTGAAAACGGTATGGCACTCGTTGACGAGTACACCATGACCTGCTACAAGAACGAACCCATCTACCGCCACAACGGCGAGATGGCAGTTCCCGGTCCCGAGCAGCGTCTCGGCGAGGACTTTAGCTGGTATAAGCTCGACGATAACGGTCAGGTCAAGACCCTCCGTAACGGCGATCCTTACCTCGATCTCGACCAGTGCCTCGTAGTCTGCAAGTCCTTCCGTGAGTCCGTTGCAGACCATGTTGCCGATGTCACCCACGAGCTGTATATGCGCCTCGGCCTGTACATAGCTCTGGCAGTCGCATCCCTCCTCGGCCTCATCGCAGGCATTCTGGGTCTTTGCGGCAAGGGCGGTGCAGCCACCCTCGGCGTCATCACCGCAGTTCTGGCAGTTGCCTGCAACATCTTCGGTGCTTGCACCCGCTACTACGGCTACACCTACCCGCTCAAGGACGGAACTTATTCCGGCACGCTGCAATTCATCGCACTGATCGCATTCGCGGTCATCGCGGTAGTCTTTGCAGTCGCCGCCTGCTCCGCCAAGAAAAAGGCAAAGCAGGAAGCAGTTGTAGCAGAGTAATCAATAAATGCAAAAAATCTCCGGTTCAATACCGGAGATTTTTTTGCACGCTTCACAAACGCACATTTATCGTGAAAACCGCTTTTCACGATAAATCTCGCTTTGCTCTTTTGATGGCTGTCTGTCCGATTCGAGCGGGACCTTTCTCGCTGCGGCTCGGTCACGGTGCGGCTCTGACATGCCCCCGGCATGTCATTCACTTCCGCACCGACACTTCGTTACCCCCCGAGCTCTCCTGCTGACGCATTGCTTTTTACTTCATGCCTTAGCTTAAAGCAGGTTCTTTGACAGTCTGCGCAGAGGCAATCTTGACTTTAGCAGGCACTGTAAAACCGCGCTATGGCAGTAAAGACAAGATGAAGCGCCGAAACGATATTGAGAAAACGGCTATGCCGTTTTGAACAATAACATGCCGCCGGTCATGAGGGCGAGGCCGACATATTTATTCCAGCCAAAGGCGATTTTTTCGCTGCCCATGAGCCCGAAGGCGTCGATGAGCGCGGCGATAAGAAGCTGCGAAATGAGTATAACGGAAATTGCGAGGGTCGTGCCGAGGCTTTTGATGCCGAGCATGACGGTAAGGGTGATGACCAGCCCCAGCACTCCGCCGAGCCAGTATAGCTTGCTGACCTGACCGAGTGCGGCAAAGCTGCCCTGCCGGTAAAACAGCAGGACTAAAAGTGCGAGAGCAAACGCGCTGCCCTGCACAAAGGCGTTAGCCTCCATGTTGCCGATGCCCTCGCCGAGGCGCGTGTTCATCACGCCCTGAACGCTCATCGCCATGCCTGCGATAATGCTGAATAAAATTCCCCAAAGCATTTGTCGAAACCACCCTTTTCCTCTGCGGCACTTGTAAATACCGTGCCGTTGTGATAAAATCCCGTTGCAGACATCAAAAAGACAGGAGGTAGCAGTATGCAGACGGGAAAGCCCAAATATTACCTTATCAAGGCCGAAGCGCTGCCCGAGGTTTTCGTCAAGGTTACGGAAGCAAAGTCGCTGCTCGAAACCGGAGAGGCGCGCACCGTTGCCGAAGCCGTTGAGCGCGTTGACCTGAGCCGAAGCGCGTTTTACAAGTACAAGGACGCTATCGCGCCGTTTCGCGACATGAAGCGCGACAATATCACGACCTTGCACATAAAGCTCCATGACAAGCCCGGCAAGCTCGCCGCCGTCCTGTCTATTTTTACCGAAACGGGTGCAAATATTCTGACGATAAATCAGAGCATTCCGGCAAACGGAGTTGCCCTCGTGACGGTATCCTTCGTTGCGGAATCCGTCGCAGTTGCGCCCGATGAGCTTGTAAGCCGCCTTTACTCGGTCTCCGGCGTTGTTTCGGTCGGAATAATGGCAGGCTGAGCCTCAAGTGAATATGATGAAGTAGGGTTTTGCCCTACTTCTTTTCATTTGGGGGATCACCATGCCGATAGTACAAAAATTCGGCGGAAGCTCTGTTGCCGACGCCGAAAAAATCAGGCGCGTTGCCGGTATCATCGCCGATGCATACGCACACGGCGACAGCCCGGTGGTCGTGCTGTCCGCTGGAGGGAATACGACCGACACGCTCATGGAAAACGCACAGGAGATAAGCGCAAAACCGCACAGGCGTGAGCTTGATGTGCTTTTGTCAACGGGTGAATTAAGCTCGGTCGCGCTCATGGCGATGCAGCTGCATTCGATGGGGCTTGACTGTGTTTCGCTTTCCGGCAGGCAGGCCGGTATTATCACCGACGCCGTTCACGGCTCGGCGAGGATTCTAAACATAAACACCGACAGACTGCGCAGAGAGCTTGATTTGGGAAAGGTCGTCCTTGTCGCAGGCTTTCAGGGTATAGATGAAAACGACGATGTCACCACGCTCGGCAGGGGCGGCTCGGATACGACCGCGGTCGCGCTTGCCGCCGCGCTGAATGCCGACCGCTGCGAGATCTATTCCGATGTTGACGGCATTTACACCGCCGACCCGAGACTTGTCACGGGCGCAAAAAAGCTCGGCAAAATAGACTATGCCGATATGCTCCTGCTTGCCCTCGGCGGTTCGCAGGTGCTGCACTCGCGCTCGGTCGAGCAGGCGATACAAAACGGCGTTGAGGTCACGCTTTTGTCGAGCTTCACCCGCGTTGCCGGAACGGTGATGACAAAAATCGCAGACCGCCCCGATATCTGCGGCGTGACCCGCGACAAGGCGGCAAGCAAGATAAGCGTCGTCGGAGCGGGAGTTACAAGGCAGACACTCGCCGAAACCGTGGCGCAGCTTGCCGAAAAGGGCATTGTCGTGCACTCGGGCGAGTGCCGTGAGGGAGTGTGCGCCGTAACCGTTGCGCCGGAAAATGTTCTGCCCGCCCTGC
>JAEDIN010000051.1 GCA_016292445.1 Oscillospiraceae bacterium
GTGGCGGAGAAGGAGGGATTCGAACCCTCGATACCCTTATGGGGTATACACGATTTCCAATCGTGCGCGCTCGGCCGGACTACGCGACTTCTCCGAGTAAAAAATTATGCAATTTGCCGACTAATCAGCTTGCATATTATAATTCAGTTTTTACGCAAAGTCAAGCACTATTTTTCACATCTATTGCCGTAATAACGACCGTTTCCGCCAATATCAGTCCCAAAACGACCAGCGCACATTCACGGAAATACTCCACGGGCATTATTCTGATTATGGGGTCAACATTGGCATACAGTACCCAATTATCCTTGCCGGGGAAAAACAGTGTGTGGAAGACCTCGAAGGCTCGGTCAAAATTCGCAGTCGCCAAAGTGCCGACTGTGAGCAGTACCGCCGTCAAGGAGCTTGCGCCCCAGAATGCCGGTCCTCGGTTTAGGAATCTGTGCAGTCTGTGCTTTCTTGAGTACACCAGCACGGCGGCAAGAATTATCACTGACGCCGTAAACAGTCGGTAGTCGAGCAGAAACAGCTCTCTGCAATCGGCAAAGTGGTCTGCTCCCTCCGCGGAAAACGGCAGTATTCCGGCGGAAAACTCGTCACTTATGCCGGTGCAGTAGTCGAGCACCTCGTCATATGCCCTGACTATCTCCTCCTGCGTCATGCCGCTTCTCTCCGGCAGGTGCAGGGGTGTTATATGAGCGTAGTACAGCGGACGCATAAGCGTCGGCACGGCAATCGAACCGGTCAGCAGTGCCACGGCGACGGCAAGGGCTGTGAATACGGAAAGCAGTTTTTTCATAGAGTTTCTCTTTGGTGTGATGTGTAGAATTTGCTACTGCGAATACTGTTCTTCAATGATAAAATTATAATAAAACGGAGTTGATTTTTGTGTCGTATAACAGAGACGAATATAATGAGCCGTGCTGCTGCTTTGACGCTTCGATGTACACAGGCACACCGGACAGCGCACCGTGCAGCGTAAATCTTGATATAAAAAACATCATCGCAGAGCTTGACAAGCTGCTGTATTCCGGTGACGAGGCTTCGGCAGGCGAATTTCTCGACCGCTGGTGCGCAAAGGCCGCTGAGGTCGGCGACTGGCGAAGCGAGCTTACTCTGCAAAGCGAGCTGATGGGCTACCACCGCCGCACCAATGACAAAGACAGCGCACTTAATGCCGTTAACCGCGGTCTTGAGATTATACGCGAGCACCGTCTGGGCTCGACGGTCTCGGGTGCTACGATTATTTTGAACGCCGCCACCACGCTCAAGGCATACGGCATGGCAGATCGCTCCATACCCATGTTCATTCAGGTGTGCAGGGTGTATTCGCAAAAGCTCGACCCGGCGGACTATCGCTTCGGCGGACTATTCAACAACATGGCGCTTTCCTATGCCGACACCGGCGAATACGATACCGCCGAGGCTTATTTCAAGAAGGCACTGGCAATTATTGAACACTGCGATAACCCGGAAAACGAGCTTGCGGTCACCTACTGCAACCTTGCCGAGCTGTATGAGCGCATGGACCGTAACGACGATATTAAGCCGGTGCTGGACATGGCTGCACAAAAGCTGCGCTCCCCCACCCTGCCGCACGACGGCTACTACGATTTTACCGTTTCAAAGTGTCTGCCGACCTTTGAGCATTTTGGGTACAAGCTATGACGGGACTTGAAGAAGCAAGAAAACTTTATATCGAGCAGGGCGCGCAAATGCTGCACGACCGCTTTCCGGAATTTGAAAGCCGCATCGCGGTCGGCCTTGTCGGTCGCGGCTCACAGTGCTTCGGCTTTGATGACGAAATCTCAAGAGATCACGATTTCGGCAAGGGATTTTGCCTGTTTTTGACCGATGCCGACGATGCCGAGATCGGCGTCGCGCTAAGCCGCGCATATCGTGAGCTTACCGGCAAAGACGAAACCGCGCACTCCGCACTCGGCTCATCGGGAACAGGGGTAATGCGTATAAGCGATTTTTACCGCCGCTGCACCGGCCTTCCCGATGCGCCAAGCTCTTGGCAGGACTGGCTGTACACGCCGTCGTCGGCATTCGCCGAGGCGGTAAACGGCGAGGTGTTTCGCGACGAGCTCGGCGAGTTTTCGAGAATAAGAGGCGCAATCGCAAATGGTATGCCCGAGGATGTGCGGAAAAAGAAGCTTGCTTCAAGGCTTATCTTCATGGCGCAGTCGGGGCAGTACAACTATTCGCGCTGCCTGAAGCACGGTGAAAACGGCGCCGCTATGCTCGCCCTCGGTGAATTTGTGAAAAACGCCGCCGAGTGCGTGTTTCTTTTAAACCGCCGCCACGCACCGTATTACAAGTGGCTGCTGCGGGCAATGCGCGAGCTGCCGAAGCTCCCGGCACTTGCCGACGCACTTGAATTTCTGCTTACCGCCGACAACAGCGCAGACGGCGCAAAACTCAAGGCGCAAATCGTCGAGGACATTTGCGCGCAGGTCGTAAAGGAGCTCAAAGCGCAGAAGCTCACCTGCGGTAATTGGGATTACCTCGAGCCGCACGCATTTGACCTGCAAGGTCACATCGAAAATTCCGAAATACGCGCCCTGCATATCATGGAGGGATGAGAAAAATCCGTAATGTCTTTGGCATTACGGATTTATTTTTTATTACAGGCTTACAGACCAAGGTTGGTGAAGGCTTCCCACGATCTGTGCATATAGGTCTCAAGACCGATGGGCTCGCCGATGTACTTCTTGTCTCTGCCGTCGGCAAGAAATTCCTCGACAAATTTACTTCTGCCGGTGGTATGGGCAACGGGAATGCCGGTCAGCTCGCTGGTCTTTTTAAGCACATCGTAGCCTGCACGGATATCGTCGGCACTGGCGTAATTGAGCAGATTGGAGTTATTGACAAAGCCGGTGACCTCAAGGCGTGCAAAGCCCTCCATCTCCTCCTTGAGCTTGATTATCTTCTCGGGGCTTTCGGACATTGGGCGGAACACATTGACAATGTCGTACACCTCAAGCTGTCCGGGCTCTAAAGCTGCAAAGTCCTGATGATACCTGCCCAGCGACATTGCGCCCGCAGCATCGCCGCCGACATCGAAAATGCACAGATCCCAGTCTCCGGCAAAGGCGGACGCCACCGCCGCCGACATATTGCTGGGCGTTACGCCCTGACCTGCGAAGGTGGGGGAAACAAGATTTACATTGTTGTCCTTTAACACATCGACTCGGTCGGACATACGGAAATAGTCGTTGACCTTGTCAAGGTCGATGACCAGCGTATTGAGTCCCTTTGCCGCGGATTTGACGGCGAGGTTTATTGCTATCTCGGTCTTACCCGAGCCGTAGTTTCCTATTAAAACGATAAACTTCTTCATATCACTTTACACCCTTTGCATTGACCTTTGCAAGGAACTTGTCGTTGCTGATGATGAAGCGTTCGTGCTTGCCCTTGCCTATCAGGCCGCACTCGTCAAACGCCTTGACCTCGAACACGAGTCTGCGGCGGTCGATCTCAACAAGCTCGGTTTCCGCCCAGACCTTCATGCCGAGCGGAGTAGCCGCATCGTGGCTGACATTCAAAAGCGTGCCGACGGTGCCCTGTCCCTCCTCAAGCCGGGGTGCAACTGAGGAAGCAGCCGCCTGCTCCATAAGAGCTATCATCTGCGGAGTGGCGAAAACCTCAAGCTCACCCGAGCCTACGAACTTTGCCGTATTCTCATGCGTAACGAGCGTTTCCGCTCTGCCCTTTATTCCTATTTCCATGGTATTGCTCCTTTTCTACTATAGCTGACGAGAGCCGAGCTCCTGTCAGCTTAAAAGATGTGCATATTTTATCACAACGCTTATGCCTTGACAAGAAAAAAGGAAGCTCCCGGGGCATAATTGCCTCGGGAGCAGACTGCGGGGGGGCGCAGTCATTTTCAACTGTGTTAATAATATATCATGCGCCGATTTTTTGCAACACTTTTCTTGCCGGTGTCTAAACTTTTTTCGAATTTAGTCCATCAAAGGGCAAAAAACAGGTCAGACGCTGTCTGACCTGTTTTTATCGGGAATACTTACTTCTTGATGTACTCTTTGATGACCTGGCCGAGGATGGTCATGCCCTGCTCGATCTTCTCTTCGGGCATGCAGGAGTAGTTCAGGCGGATGCAGTTGTTGTGGCCTGCATCGGGGAAGAAGCCGTCGCCGGGAACATATGCGACATTGCGCTTCAGGCACTCTTTTGCCATCTCGTTGGTGTTGATGTACTCGGGCAGCTCGACCCAAGTGAACAGGCCGCCGTTGGGGTGAGTGAACTTTGCCTCTTCGGGGAACTCACGCTCCATGGTAGCCATCATGACATCGCGGCGCTTGCGGTAGCAATCCTTGATTGCTGCAACATGCTCGTCAAGGTCATACATGTCGATGAACTTGGAAACAACGAGCTGTGCCTCGGTGGATGCCTGGAGGGATGCAGCCTGAGCAAGGAAGTTGTACTTTGCAAGGATCTCGCCGTCGGCGCAGACCCAGCCGAGACGGTAGCCGGGAGCGAGGATCTTGGAGAAGGTGCCGAGGAATACTACGAGGCCCTTGGTATCCATGCTCTTGAGTGCGGGAAGATACTCGCCCTCGAAGCGGAGCTCGCCGTAGGGGTTATCCTCAACGACGGGGATCTCGTACTTGTTGATGATCTCCATGAACTTCTCACGACGCTCCATCGGCCAAGTGCGGCCGGAGGGATTCTGGAAGTCGGGGATGACATAGATCATCTTGACGGTCTTATCGGTAGCAAGAACCTTTTCGAGCTCTTCCATGATCATGCCGTCGCCGTCGGTGGGGATAGCAACGAAGTTGGGCTCGCAGGCCTTGAATGCGTTAAGTGCGCCGAGGTAGGACGGGCTCTCGATAATGACGGTGTCGCCGGGGTTAACGAAAACACGAGCGGAGTAGTCAAGACCCTGCTGTGAGCCGGAGGTCACGAGGATATTGTCTGCGCTTGTCTTGATGTTGAGCTTTGCCTCCATACGGTCAGCGATCTGCTGACGGAAGTGCTCGAAGCCGTTGGTGCTGGAGTACTGCAGTGCAACCTTACCTGCCTCATCCAGAACTGCATTGGTAGCAGCCTTGATCTTTTCAACGGGGAAGAGCTCGGGTGCGGGCATACCGCCTGCAAAAGAAAGGATTTCGGGCTTGTTGGCAAGTGCCAGAAGCTCGCGGATTGCGGAACCCTTGAGAAGGTTCATTCTGCTTGAGAATCTAACCATTAAAACATTTCCTCCTGTTTTTTGAACCGTATGCAAAGCACGCTCTGCCTGCGGTTCAATGTATACAGATTTATTTAAGCACAATTTCGGTTTTTTGTAAACACGGTATAGCCGAAATCGTTGCGATTTCACAAAATTTTTGCCGGATTTTATGTATTTTGCATCCTTTGACCTTACATTTTACTTGTAAACATTATATTTTGGAATGGTGATTATTCCGTTTGAGAACACACTTTATTATTTAGCGGCGTTGTGGTACAATGGAACAAGTTTTTTCTCAAGGAGTTTAGCCGTGAAGCTGTATCTTATCGGTCACGATTATAAATATGCCGCAGAGCAAATGCTTTTATCGCTTTATCCAGCCGAGCGTCCCGAGTACCCGGAGGGCAAGCCGGAGGGCGACAGGGTCGAGCTCAGCCTGCATGAGGGAGATAAATTTTTCACCTGCGTGTGCCGTTTGTTTACCGGCGGAAAAATGTATCCCGGCAGGTCGGCATTCAATTCCGCGCTCGCCGTTGACGACATAAGCCGTGACAAGCTTTGCAATCGTATTATCAAAAACGCCTTTTACCGTGCCGCTCTCCGCTCGGGTCATCAGCGTCCGGCATGGGGCGCACTGACCGGTGTAAGACCCGGCAAGTTGTTTTGTTCGATTATGGAGGAAGGCGATGCCGAAACGGCGATGAAACGCTTTATCTCGGAGTATGATGTAAGCCCCGAGCGCGCCGCCTTGTGCCGCGACACCTCGCTTGTCACCCGCTCCGTCGCCGAAAGCCTCGGCAAAAAGGATATCTGCCTTTATGTCGGTATACCCTTCTGCCCGACAAGATGCTCGTATTGCAGCTTCGTGAGCCAGTCGGTGGAAAAGAGCATGAAGCTCATCCCGCCGTTTCTCGACGCACTCATGCAGGAAATAGACGCCGCGGCAAAGGCGGTGAATGAATTGGGACTGCGCGTTATATCAATATATATGGGCGGCGGCACTCCCACGACGCTGAGCGCCGCACAGCTCGACAGGCTCTGCACTAAGCTTGAGGATCGCTTTGACCTCGGCAGTCTGCGCGAATACACCGTTGAGGCAGGCAGACCCGACACCATAACCGAAGAAAAGCTGCGTGTGCTGAAGGCTCACGGCGTTGACAGAGTGAGCGTAAATCCGCAGACGATGGTCGATTCCGTGCTCGATGCCATCGGCAGGAGGCACAGCTCTCAGGATATCGTTGACGCGCTGGGAAAGGTGCGCAATGTCGGCGGTATGGCGGTAAACATGGACCTTATCGCCGGTCTTACCTCGGACACGGTTTCGGGTTTTGAGGAAACGCTGGGCAAAGTGATAGCCCTTGAGCCGGAGAATATTACCGTGCACACGCTGTCACTCAAAAAAGGCTCGCGCATAACCCTTGAGGGCTGCCGGCTGCCCACGGCGGCAGAGGTCTCCCGTATGCTTGACCTTGCCGGTGAAGCCCTGCCCAAGGCAGGCTACTTCCCTTACTACCTCTACCGTCAAAAATTCATGTCCGGCGGCTTTGAGAATGTGGGCTGGGCAAAGAGGGATTATGTAAACTTATACAATGTCTGCATCATGGAGGAGCTTTGCTCGATAATCGCAGTCGGAGGCGGCGGCTCTACCAAGCTCGTTTCCGAGGGTTCGGGCAGGAATATCCGGCTTTTTGCCCCGAAGTATCCTGCCGAATATATATCCGGTATTGAAAAAACCTGCTCGGAAAAGCAGGGTATCATAGATTTCTATAAATAGGGGGAATTAATCATGGCATATCAGCTCAGTGATATCAATTTCAAAACAGTCGCAGACCCCAAGGGGTTTATCGAGGAGTGCGATGAGGTCTACCGCAGGCGAGTCGAGACCGCCGCCGATAAAATTATCGAGAACCGCAAGAACAGCCCCATCGTCCTGCTGTCCGGCCCCTCAGGCTCCGGCAAGACGACTACCGCGCGCAAGATCAGCGAGGCTCTCGAGCGTAGGGGCGTTCACGCCCACTATGTCGGCATGGACGATTACTTCAAGACCGTTGACCCTGCTACCGCGCCCCGTTCCGCGGAGGGTGAGATAGACCTTGAATCGCCTCTGTGCCTCGATATGGAGCTCCTGAACGAGCATTTTACGATGCTCGGCGAGGGGAAGCGCATTTTTGTACCCAAGTACGAATTCTCCCGTCAGATGCGTATTCTTGAACCGTCCAAATCCATTAAGCTCAAAAAGGATGAGATTGTGGTTTTCGAGGGCATACACGCGCTCAACGACATGATAACCGAGCGTCATCCCGAGGCATTCAAGCTGTATATCTCGGCAAGGAGCAATGTCGAGTTTAACGGCTCGGTCGTGTTCAAGGGCACTTGGTTCAGACTTGTGCGCCGCACGGTGCGTGACTATAACTTCCGCGGTGCTGATCCGGCGGTCACGATGAGCATGTGGGCAAATGTCCGTCACGGTGAAAAGGCGTACATTTCCCCGTTCAAGAACAAGGCAAACTACCAGTTTGACTCCTCCTTCCCCTACGAGGTAGCGGTCATGAACCGCACGGCGACAAAGCTCTTTTCCTCCATACCCGAGGGCATCGAGCGTTACGACGAGCTGCGCAGCGTGCTTCCCGCGATTCAGCTTTTCGGCGAGATTGACGAGAGCCTTGTCGCTCCGGATGCGCTGATAAGAGAGTTCATCGGTGGCGGCGAATACGACTGACGGCATAACGCCGCATTTTCCGTGAAAACCGGTTTCCACGAAGAATGTGACTGGTGCTCCACGCGCTTACCCACTTGCCCTAGGAATCAGCCGATGCAGAGGATACGGGAAGCAAGTCAAACACCATGACCGATACAAGTACCATTGCCAAGATCTTTCTTGTTTTATTCACAGGGGATGCCTCCTACTTGACATAAACTTTTATCCCCTGAGGTATAGTTATAAATTCCGGTTTATCTATTTAGCCCTCTGTAAACCCTGTATTTTCAAGGCTTTTCGCGTGCTTTATGCTCAAACCTTACATTTAGACAGAGAAACACCCCGCAAGATTTTGTGGTCCTGCAGGGTGTTTGCTATCTGTTTTTATGTTTTGTTCCGTTTATTTTGTGCTTCTCCTGCGCTTGCTGTACACGCCTGTACCGATCACACCGAATCCGCCTGCAAACAGCAGAGCAATCCAAAGGAAGAGATTGCTGTTATCGCCTGTCTGCGGGCTCGTCGTTGTTCCGGCATTCGGGTTGCTTTCCTCCGGCTGGGTCGGTTCCGCCGGCTGGGTCGTGGATTTTGTATAGATGTTGGTAAAGCGCATATCTTCCGACTGCGGCGCTTCCCAATCGATCGCATCCCAGTCGATATCATAGCGCACACCGTCGTCCGTCTCCTCGCAGAGCGCGGGGA
>JAEDIN010000052.1 GCA_016292445.1 Oscillospiraceae bacterium
CTTTGTAGTAATACTTAGTACCCGAGGCGGCGCCGGAGTTGGTGTAGCTCGTCTTGGTGGTCATGTCGTAGTATTTGAAGTTCTTGCCGTCGGTGCTGCGGTATATCCAATACTTCGTTGCGCCGCTGACTGCCTTCCAGCTCAGCTTGGGCTTACCGTTAACACGGCTGATGCTCACAGTCGGCGCTGCCGGTGCGCACTTGATGCTCTTGACGGTGCTGTAATCGGTCGTTGTTCCGCTTGAATCCACGGCTTTGATCTTGTAGTAATAGGTAGTTCCGATTGTTGTGCTATTGTTTGTATAGCTGGTTTTTGTAGTGCTGTCATAATACTTGAAGTTTTTGCCGTCAGTGCTACGGTAGATCCAATACTTCGCTGCACCGGGAACCGTATTCCAGCTAAGCTTAGGATGACCTGCCGATGTGGTTATCTTGAGTGCCGGAACTGGGTTAAGGCCTACGGCGACAAAAGATGTCGAAACGGGTATCTTTTCAAGATTTTCATCACGAATCTCTCCGTTAAATTCAAAAATGCCCGTTTTTCCGTTGCGATAAGCGATATATCCTTTCACATTCATGTCGAACTGATATTCCACAGGAATAATCTGATAATTAAGCAGGACATAGTAATAGTCGGCTTCAAATGTCGTGCCGAAGCTCTTCCGAGCGTCTGCAATATCGCTGCTTGTCAGCTCGGGCATAGCTTTGAGCATGGTTGCTTCCTGCGCCTTCGCAACATACATGCCGACTAAATCTTCATTGCTGTCATACTTGGCAATGTACCAGAAGTATTCGCCCACGCTCTTGAGTGTTCCGGGCGTAAAATCTGCAACCCGGTCACCGACACCATAGGAAGAGGGCATATTTGTGTAATTGATGGTACTGATGGTATGTGCATGATTAGCTCCAATGTGAAAGGTAAATCCAAAACGAACACCGTTGCCATCGAGATACTCGACGCCCTTCCAGCCTTCCCTGCCATTCATTGCGTCGTAACTAAGCCAATAATTTGTTTTTTCGTCAGCCTGATACTGCTCTGCAAAATAGACACTAATGCTAAGCTTAAACGCACGGGCATTGCATACATAATCGGGGTCAGTCACTGGCTCATAGCTACCGGTGTAATCGTTGAATGCGTACCATTCGATTACAGGAGCCTTATCTCCCTTTGTGATAAGTGCATCCTCAGGGGCAGTGCTGATGCTAAAGCCATAATCGAGCTTCTGCCCAAGCGCCGGCAATGTCAGATTGTCAACATGAATGTCACTAACAGCGCTTGCCTGCATTGTAGACAAAGTCTGATTGGTTGGCTGCGTGTCTGCGAGGGCGGCTGCGGGGAGCAGCGAGATAGCCATGCAGATGACCAGCAGCCATGCAATTAGTTTCTTTTTCATTTTCTACTCCTGTGTTTTATTATCTTGCGCAAGTTGTCATCTTACTTGCCTTTTCACTTTATACATGTCCGCAATATACGGTTTGGTGACACAAAAAACAAAAAATTTTAATTCTATAAAAAAGAGTTGCGTTGCAGCTCTTTTTTATATTATGCTCAGATGAGAATGCCTCTCTTTTTGGCCTCGAAGGTCAGCTCGTCACGGAAATCAGGGTGTGCGATAGCTATAAGCTGCTTTGTTCTCTCGCCGAGGCTTCTGCCGCGCAGGTGAGCGATGCCGTATTCGGTGACGATGTAGTCAACATCGTTCTTGCTGGTGGTGCAGATAGCGCCCGGGGTGAGAATGGGCTTTATCTTGCTGATGGTGCCGCCTTTTGCGGTGGAGGTGAAGGCGATGAAGCTCTTGCCGCCCTTGGACTGGCAAGCACCACGGACATAGTCTATCTGACCGCCGGAGCCGGACATATGCTTTGTGCCGACGGATTCGGCGCAGACCTGACCGAAGAAATCGACCTCAAGAGCTGCGTTGATGGAGATCATGTTGTCGTTCTTGCAGATAACTGCGGGGTCGTTGACATAGTCAACAGGCAGTACCTCGATGCAAGGGTTATCGTCTATGTAATCGTAAATGCGCTTGGAGCCGAATGCAAAGGTAGTAACGCTCTTGCCGCGGTGGATCTGCTTCTTGGAGTTATTGACCGCACCGCACTCAATAAGCTCTACCATGGAATCGGTGAACATCTCGGTGTGGATGCCGAGGTCGTGCTTTGCCTTGAGCGCCATACCGGTAGCATCGGGGATAGCGCCTATACCGAGCTGAATGCAGGCACCGTCGGGGATCTGCTCGGCGATGAGGTTGCCGATGGTGATGCTGGTCTCATCAAGCTTTACGGGAGGCAGAACGGGAAGCTCGTGGCTAAATTCGACTATTGCATCGACCTGAGAGATGTGAAGCTGAGTGCCGCAAAGGCAGCGGGGCTGCTTGTCGTTGACCTCGATGAAGATGCGCTTTGCCTTATCTATCATTGCCTCGGCGTAGGAGCCGTTGTTTGCCAGCGAGAAGTAACCGTGGCTGTCCATGGGAGAAACGGACACGCAGAAGGCATCATACTCATACTCGGTGCGGATATGGCGGGGAATATCGCGGTAATATGCAGGGAAAAGGTCGGCATATCCGCCGTTGACAGCTTTCCTTGCGCCGCCGGAGGAGAACCAGCTAAAGCCGGTCATCTTGCCCTTGAGGCTGTCATCAGCGTAAAATTCAAAGGGATATATATCGAGCAGGGTCTGAACCTTTACGCCCTTGATATCGCTGTTTCTGATCTTATTGGCGACAGCGGACATTATTGCCGGTGTCTGGGACGGGCCGGTGTCCATACCAAAGAGCCAATCGTTCTGAACCTGCTCGGCAAGTGATTCTGCACTTATGAGTTTTTGTGCATATAATGCTTTATAATCGGTCATATTTTTCTCTCCTATTTTATTTTTGTATTCAAACTAATTTTTTATTATATAATAGTACCTATAAAATTTCAAGTAGCGCTTTACTAAGAATGGGACTATTGATATAATAAGATATCGATTTTTCGGAGGTTAAAATGAAGTTTACCAAAATGCACGGAGCCGGAAACGACTTCATTATAATCAATATGCTTGAGGAACAGCTTGATGAGCAAGATATACCCGAGCTTGCCCGAAAGCTGTGCGCAAGAAGAACCGGTATCGGTGCGGATGGGCTTATGCTCACGGCAAAGGCGGAAGCCGGAGGTGATTTCAGGCTGCTGTTTTACAATGCCGACGGCTCGCTCGGTGAAATGTGCGGCAACGGTGCAAGGTGCATAGCAAGATACGGCTATGAACACGGTCTTGCAGGTCAAACACCGCGAATAGAAACGACCGCAGGGCTTGTCACCGGCGACAGAATTACGGCCACGCTTTACCGCGTCCGCCTTAATGATCCAAGTATTATTGACCTTGAGCGTTGCGCCGAGGCGTACTGCTGCGCATACATAGAGCTCGGCTGCCCGGGTATTCCCCATGCCGTTGTGCTCATGGACGATTGGGACATTATTCCGAGAGACGAGCTTTTTAAGCTCGGCAAAAAGCTGCGCTTCTCCTCTGCATTCCCCAAGGGCGCAAATGTGAGCTTTGTAAAGACCGTTGGCGTTGACAGGGTCAAGGCAATCACCTTTGAACGCGGCGTCGAGGATTTTACACTTGCCTGCGGCACGGGCAGCGGCTCAATTGTCACCGCACTCACCCTTAAGGGCTTGGTGAGCGGTAAAAATGTCACGGTATCAATGCCCGGAGGTGACCTGTTCGTTTCGCTTGATCGCGAGGGAAACTCCGTTTTTGATATCTACCTTACAGGTCCGACCTGCAAGGTCTGCGAGGGTGAAATAAACTTTTTTTAAAATTATTGTTTTTTCATGCAATAAAACGCCTCTCCCACGCATTAATAGGGTGAAGAAAGGAAAGCAAGATGCTGATACTGATGACTTCTTCAATTGAACACGGCGTAACCGAAGCACGCGAGCTTGAAGCGCTTCTTGCCCGTATTGCGCAAGGTGACAAAGACGCCCTCGGACAGCTCTATGAGCGGACACACGCAGCGGTTTACGGCTTTGCAATGAGCTTATCCCACTGCCCGGCCGACGCAGAGGATGTTTTGCAGGAAACATACATCAATGTGTACTCCGCCGCAGAACGATATGTTCCCAAGGGTAAGCCCATGGCTTGGATCATGACCATAGCTAAAAACCTTGCAAGGATGCGCCTGAGAGAAGTCAAGAAAAACTACGAGCTTCCCGACGAGGATTGGGCAGGCTACTTTGCCTCAAATCCGGCGGTCAGTTCTGATGAAAGACTTCTGCTGCAAACAGCCTTGAAGATTTTATCCAACGAGCAGAAGCAAATCGTAATGCTGCACGCAGTTGCCGGTATCAAGCACAGAGAGATCGCAAAGCTGCTTGATATGCCGATTGCTACAGTGCTTTCCAAATACTCACGAGCCGTAAACAAATTAAGACATGCGATGGAGGCGGAATGAAATGAAAACTGAGAATATCAATAAGATGCTAAAGTCAGCCGTTTCCAACGCGGCGCCTGATGTGCTGGACAATGTTCTGCACGCTTGCGACCATGAGAAAGGAAAGGTAATTTACATGGAAAAGAAGAAAAACAGAAGCTTTGCAGGCTTTGCTGCCGTTGCAGCAGTCTTCGTTCTGCTTATTGCAGGCATATTTATCGCAAAAAACAACGGTTTTGGTATTACTAACAACTCCCTCGCCGCAGTCGTTTCCTTCGATGTTAATCCCAGCATCGAGCTAAAGGTTGACAACGAAGAGGATGTCATCTCCGTAAAGGGTCTCAACGACGACGGCAAAAAGGTTCTCGAAGGCATGGACCTTGAGGACACCGACCTTGAGGTTGCTGTAAACGCAATCATCGGTTCAATGCTCAAGCACGGATATATAAACGAAATGGCAAACTCCATCCTGCTGTCTGTCTCCGGCGTTGAAGGCTACGACGCAGACGCTCTCGAAACTAAGCTCGCAAACGAGGTTAACGCACTTCTCAAGAACGGTGCTGTACTAAGCCAGAATGTGTCCAACGCCGACGACAAGCTCGTAAGGCTCGCTGACGAGTACGGCATCACCGTAGGCAAGGCAGCCCTCATCCAGGAGATAGTCAAAAACAGCAAGACCCACACCTTTGAGCAGCTCGCAGGTCTGACCATCAATGAGCTCAACCTCATCAGCGAAAACTCCAAGCTGGACAACATTAAGTCCGAGGGCAAGGCAAGCGCAAAGTCCTACATCGGCAAGGACGCGGCTCTCTCTGCCGCTCTGAAGGCAGCCGGTCTGAGCAAGGATCAGGTCAAGAACATCGAGATTGAGCTTGACTACGAGCACGGCGTAATGGTCTACGAGGTAGAGTTTGACCGCGGATTTGACGAGTACAGCTACGACATCGATGCAAAAACGGGTGAAGTTGTTGCATACGACAACGACGATGATGACGACAAGATCGTGAATGTTACCGCAGAGGATGTCATCGGCATGGACGCAGCGAAGAGCGCTGCACTCAAGCACTCCGGTCTCACCGCAGCGCAGGTTACCGAGCTTTCGGTTGAGCTTGACCGCGAGAACGGCAAGACGGTGTACGAGGTTGAGTTTAAGTCTGCAGGCTACGAATACAGCTGTGAAATAGACGCCGTAAAGGGCACTGTCCTCTACTCCGACAAGGAGCTTGACGACTGAGAATTAACCTCCCTATATAATAAAAAAATCCCACCTGTCGGTGGGATTTTTTTATTACACATAATACTTCGGCTTTCTGCTGTCGTAAACTTTTTGGAGAATAGGGTCAACGGCATACGCCATGAATTTCATATCGAGATTAAAGAAATACACGGTAAAAAGCACTGCAAACGCGGAAGCACCGCCGCCCAATACCATAAGAGGAATTTTAGCAATTTTATTCATATTCGTATCTCCTTTACCACGCATTTTCATCCGGCAGGAACTCGATGGAGGGGTCGAGCGGCTCTTCACGCATGACGGTGCGCATATACTCATTGAACTGGTCGCGAATCGCTTGTCTTGTGTACACGCGTGGATCGCACAAATCATGAGCGACCCAGACAAGATGTATACCGCGCTCTCTCGCCTGCTCCTCAAACATTCCGTGCATTCCGACAAGCGCCTTGCAGGACATATGTTCCCACATCATGACCATGTCGGCATTCATTTTTTCGCAGTACTCCCAAAGCTGATCCACCAAAACGGCGTAACCGCCGTGGGTGTGGTTGCGCATTATCATGTTTTCATTCAGGTATGCCATATCGTAGTACGCCTGCTCACGGTTTTCGGGGGTGTCCTCCTCCGCTATCTCCTTTTCAATTACCATGGAGAGCATATCCGTAAGAGGAACAACGCCCCAGCAGTTTATCATCCAGTAGAGCATATCTATGACATACTGCGGTTGAACACCCCAGACTATGCAGCGGTGGCGGTACTCGGGGGCCATCATGGTTTTATTCTTGTAGCCCTGCTGAACGAGCTTCATAATCTTATCGTCGATTTTGTTAAATTCGGCGTAGCGGCCACAGTTGCCCATGTAGTTGGTGCAGTTATATAGCGAGAACACCGCACCGACGAACTGCGGATAAGGAGTGCTGTTGACCTCAAGCCACGCCAGACGATTGCGGGTGATTTTGTTTACACGCTTTGCGCACTCAAAATACGCTTCCCAGTCCCACTTTACACCCATTTCCTTTTCGATAAAGGCGATAGTGTTTCTTATATCCTGCGCTGCATATTCCTGAACATCGTCCTCGGTGTGACGCATCGGGGCAAGGAGCTGGAAGGTCTTGATGCCATACTCACGCTCAAGGCGTTTTGCGATAAGGCCGTTGCCCATGAGTGAGCCGTCGCAGGTGGTATTGACCTGAACGGCGATTTTGCCGAGCACCGGAAAATCGTCCTCGATGGAGATGCCTGCTTCAGCCTCCGGCATGGGACATACATCGCCGGGAATACCGAACTGCTGCGCGATATCAAGATAATGGGTGGTTGAATACTGCCGGAGTAGGTTTGCCGAGAACATGGTGGGAACTTCACGCAAAATAGCGTTTATTGTCGGGAAGCCCATCATGAATTCTGTCATTGCGTTTTCATCGGTCAGTACGCATTTATCCGAATATTTCTTATCGTTGCCGGTTCGGCGGTCGCCGCGCATACAGTTTTTGATGCACTGTGCAACATCCTTTACTACAAAGTCCATTGCTGTGTGGGTGATGCGAAGCGGTTCGTCGCGCATACCCATCGTGAATTTGTCAAGCATGTGCGGAACTGCCAAATAATTTGCCATCCAGCGGTAACGGAACATACCGAGAATGAAGCCGCGGCTCACCATTGCGTCAGCCATTATCGACCACAGATACAGCCATCTGCCGAAGTCGTACATGGTATCCTTAAATCCGCGCCACTCACGGCGTTTGCGCACCAAACCGTCACTAAACAAAACACCTAACTGCTTTGTGCCTTTCCTTTTCCTCGTATTATGCAGAATTTCCATTGCAGCCATTACTTAGCACCTCCCTGAAGCCTTTTAATCTCAATGCTTTCGACAAATGCCTGGATACGCGTCCTCATCTGACCGATGGATGCGCTGATGTTATACGGCCGGTCAACGCTTAGCACCGGGAAGCCGTAGTCATCATGCAGCATGGTAGAGCCCACAAGTCTCTCATATGCCCAGGGGTCGCAGAACTTGACCTGCTGATAAACTACGCCGTCGGCTTTATATTCCCTTGCAAGATCATTTACATATGCCTTTCTGCCATAGACCTTTTCCATGTTCATGGTTCGGGGACACTGACCCATATAAACATAGTGGCGGCAAACCTGAGTTAGCGCATCCTCCTCGTCGTTAAGCTCGATGGGGACTCTGCCGGGGAATGAACCGAAGCAGAAACGGTCTACGCAAACATACGCGCCGCACTCCTCGATGAGTTTAATCACGCCCACATCGTCGATTTCCGAGCCGACAAGCGCAATCCTTGCACGGTATGGCTTATTCTCCGGTTCTCTGGTTTTTATCTCCTCAAGGGTTTCTTTTAGTTTATCTTTTAGCAGATACTTCGGGGCAACATAGGTCGCAAGGGTAAGCACCTGAAACTCATAAGCGGTGATCCTCGGCTTTGCCTCCTTACGAAACTCACCAATTGCCTGAATAAGCTCGCAAATCTCGTTATGCTCTTTGACCGCCTTTCTGATGGAGGAATCGGATACATCTATTCCGTAGTTTTTCTCAAGCGGAGTCAGAATGTGGTTTTTACACTGCAAAACAAGAAGGTTGACTCCGTTTTCATCGGCTTTAAGAGGAATCTCCATGTTCTCATAGAAAAACCTGCTGTCGCCTCCGTCCATTGTGTGAAGAAGCTCCATGTTTTCGCCGCAGCGGTTCATCATCGTGCAGCCATCCGGCGTTATCAGGCAGTCGGCAAAGTTGTAGCCGCCCTCAATGGCTCTTTCGAGCAGCGCACGGCTGGTCTCGCAAAGAAAGCTTGTCATGTAGTATGTAGCAATATCCAT
>JAEDIN010000053.1 GCA_016292445.1 Oscillospiraceae bacterium
GTAATGGACCGCCGGCAGCAAAAAGCCGTCCCCCTCTCGGGGAACGGCTTTTTGGTGCCGGTGGCCGGACTCGAACCGGCACGACGCAAGCATCAGAGGATTTTAAGTCCGCCGTGTCTACCATTCCACCACACCGGCATATAAAGGCTTTTTTACAAGCCAACATTTTAACATCGTGTGAGCAATCTGTCAATAATTATAGAATTACCTTGCGCATCTACACAGATTTTGATATTATATTCTATTATAATATTTAATGTGAAAAGTGTTGAATCATGAATTACAGTAAATGGAAAATTGAAAGAATCGGCTGTGCCTCAAGCGCTGAGCTGTGCAGAGCGGGATACACACCGCTGTTGGCGGCAATGCTCGGAGTCAGGGGCATACAAACGGCGGACGAGGCTCGGAGATTTCTCAACGGCGGTGCGGAAACGCTCAATGACCCCATGCTCATGAAGGACATGGATAAGGCGGTCGCGAGGATAAAAGCGGCGTTTGACGCAAAGGAGACGGTGGCTGTTTACGGCGACTACGATGTTGACGGTATTACCTCGACCTGCATTCTGACCGACTGGCTTCACAGCAGGGGAGTCAACTGCTATCCTTACATTCCTGACCGCATCGAGGAGGGCTACGGTCTGAACACCGCGGCGATACAGAGACTAAAGGACAAGGGCGTCAGCCTTATCATAAGCGTTGACTGCGGCATTACCGCCGCCGATGAGACCGAATTTGCGAAAAGCATTGGCGTAGACTTCATAATCACCGACCACCACGAGTGCCGTGAGCAGACCATTCCCGATGCCGTGGCGGTCATAGATCCAAAGCAGGAGAGCTGCAATTATCCGAATAAGGACCTTGCCGGTGTCGGTGTTGCGCTCAAGCTTGTTTGCGCCGTTGAGGGCGACAGTGAGACCGTTATAGGCAAATATGCCGACCTTGCCGCGATAGGAACGGTCGCAGATGTTGTACCGCTAACAGGCGAAAATCGCTATATTGTGCGCACCGGACTTGCAATGCTCGAGAACACCAAGCGCCCGGGTATAGCTGCACTGCTGCATGAATCCGGTGTTGAGGATCGCAGAATATCCTCCTCGACCATAGGCTTTTCGCTTGCACCGAGGCTCAATGCCGCAGGCCGACTCGGCTGCGTGTCGGTTGCAGGCAGGCTGCTTTTGACGGCGGATAGGACGGAGGCTGCCCGGCTTGCAAACGAGCTGTGCGAGTTAAACCGCCGGCGTCAGGCGCTTGAAACGGATATATGGGCCGATGCAAGCAAAATGATGTCGGGGCAAGTACCGGAGACACCCATTGTTCTGGCCAGTGAAAACTGGCATCAGGGAGTTATCGGCATTGCGGCATCGAAGCTCGCCGAGCAGTATTCTCTGCCGACGGTGATGATATGCCTCGACGGCGACAAGGGAAAGGGCTCGTGCCGCAGCTATGCCGGGTTTAATCTATTTGACGCGCTTTCGGCATGCTCCGAGCATCTTGAGGGCTTCGGCGGTCACGCGCTTGCAGCGGGTCTGAATATCCGCCGTGAAAACCTCCAAAAGTTCTGTGAGGCCTTCGGCAGATACTACCACGCAAACCGTCCCGAGGAGCTGCCAACTCTCAACTGCGATCTTGAGATAACCGACCCGTCCGCACTTGATATGGAGGGCGTGAGGTCGCTGGAGCTGCTCGAACCGTATGGCAGCGGCAATCCCAAACCGCTGATGTGCATACAAGGCGCAAAGCTCGACCGCGTAACGCCCGTCGGCGGCGGCAGACATTTGAGGCTGAGCGTCAGCTTCGGCGGCGCGGGCTTTGAGTGCGTGTTTTTTTCGCATACCGAGAACGAGCTTGGCGCAAATGTCGGCGAGCGAATAGATATTGCGTTTACTCCGCAGATTAACGAGTTCAGGTTCCGCAGCTCCGTTCAACTTCAGATAACGGCGGTGCGCAGGCATGACCCAAAGCCACTGTGCAGAAGAATACTTGAAGCAGACCGCGAGCTTCCCGAGAACGAAGCGGCGGCGTATTGTCCGGACCGCGATGCGTTTGTCAGGGCGTGGCGCAGCATTAAGGCGGCGGGCGGCGCTGTAGCCGCCGATCTTGACGGACTTATAAGACAGTGCCCCAGAAGCCTCGAACCGGAGCGCTTTTGCATATGTATTCTTGCTCTGTGCGAGCTCGGACTGCTGCACAAGCTCAGGCCCGACAGCGTTTTCGGCGCAAGAATTGTGTCCGGCTCGGCAAAGGTCAACCTTGAGGATTCAACGATAATCAAAAGCTTGAAAGCGAGATTTAAGTAATGGATGCAGACAAGAGCTCCGAAAAACTTAACGGACAGCCGCTTAACCCTGATGCTATGTTTGAAGCGCTGGTGCAGAAAATCAAAAACACCGGCATGGATATGGACATCGGCAGGATAAGTGCGGCCTACGACATGGCGCGCCTTGCCCACTCCGGTCAGCTCCGCAAGGACGGTTCCCCCTATGTCACCCACTGCGTAGCAGCGGCGGATATCTCCGTTGACATGGGGCTTGACGAGGACTCGATCGTTGCAGCCTTGCTGCACGATGTAATTGAGGACACTCAGCTTACTCATCACGATATCGCACGGCAGTTCGGCGAGCCGGTCGCGAATATCGTCGAGGGCGTTACGAAGCTGACCCGAGTGCAGTACACCAGTAAGGAAGACGAGCAGATGGAAAATCTGCGCAAGATGCTCATGGCAATGTCGAAGGATATACGCGTTATCCTGATTAAGATTGCCGACCGGCTGCACAATATGCGCACTATGGCATATCAGACCGAGGAAAAGCAGCGCATCAAATCTCTTGAAACGATGGAGATCTACGCCCCCATTGCCCACCGCCTCGGTATGCAGAAAGCAAAATGGGAGCTCGAGGACTTGGCGCTGATGTACCTCGACCCAACGGGCTACAACGAGATAATGCAGACTCTTCAGGAGCGTATGCCGACTCTCGAAGCGTTTATGTCCGATGTTGAGGGCAAGATGAAAAAGCGTCTCGAGGAGGAGGGACTGCATGTTTCGGTTTTCAGCCGAATAAAGCATATTTACAGTATCTATCGCAAAATGTACGCCCAAAAGCTGGACATAAACGGCATCTTTGACCTGTGCGCTTTTCGCGTAATCGTTGATACCATACCCGACTGCTACAATGTTCTGGGTATCATCCACGATATGTTCAAGCCCGTCCCCGGTCGCTTTAAGGACTATATCTCAACGCCCAAGCCTAATATGTATCAGAGCGTGCATACGACGGTCATCGGTTCGCAGGGAATCCCGTTTGAGGTGCAGATAAGGACATGGGAAATGCACCGTACCGCCGAGTACGGCATCGCAGCGCACTGGAAGTACAAGATCGGTGACAGCGGTGTTAAAACCGGTGACGAGGAGAAGTTTGCATGGGTACGCAGACTGCTTGAAAGTCAGCAGGAATCCGACGCAACGGACTTTTTCCATAACCTAAAAATAGATATGTTCGCCGACGAGGTGTTCGTGTTCTCACCCAAGGGTGATGTCATAAATCTGCCGGCAGGTGCAACGCCCATAGATTTTGCTTACAGCATTCACTCGGCAATTGGCAACAGCATGGTGGGTGCGTCGGTAAACGGCCGCATAGTAACCTTTGACCATGTGCTGCAAAACGGCGATATTGTCGAGGTGCGCACGGCGAAGAATGCCCCCGGCCCGAGCAGAGACTGGCTGAACATCGCAAAAAGCGGCTCTGCCCGAACAAAGATAAAGCAGTGGTTTAAAAAGGAGCGCCGCGAAGAGAATATCACACGGGGCAGGGAAGTGTTTGAAGCCGAGCTCAAAAATAAGGGGCTTCGCATGGAGGATATCACCGACGAGAATATCCTGCCTCAGCTTCTTAAAAAAGTATCGTATTCCTCACTTGAGGAGATGTACGCCGCAATCGGCTACGGCGGCATGGCGGCAACAAGGGCGGTCAACCGCATTAAGGACGAGCTTGCACGGCAGCATAACGCGCTTGATAAGCGCACCGTGCTCGATAAGGTCACGGAGGCCGCCGAACGCAGGGAACAGCTTGCGAAGAAAGCCTCAAAGCCGGTGCACGGCGTGCTGGTCGAGGGACTTGACAACTGCCTTATCAAGTTCTCGCGCTGCTGCACACCCGTGCCGGGTGACGATATCATCGGCTACATCACCAGAGGGCAGGGCGTGTCCATCCACCGCGTTGACTGCGAAAATGCGAGACGCCGTGCCGAAAGACCCGATGAAGAGGGCCGCTGGATAAATGTCAGCTGGGCAGACGAGATCCGTGAGACATATATGACGACGCTTACCGTGGTATCACGGGAGCGAGGCGGTCTTGTGATGGATATAGCAACAATAATGAATGCACTTAATACCAAGGTGCGCAGCATAAATGCCCGTGATACGGGCGACAAGAGCATAGTTGTCATTACGCTGGAAAGCAAGGGGCTGGATGAGCTGAAAACGGTCATCAACAGACTTCAGGGCATCAGCGGAGTGGTCGAGGTCAACAGAAACGGAGGTAAACGATGAGAGCGGTTTTAACGAGAGTGGACAGTGCATCTGTTTCGATAGGGGGAAAGGTCAAAAGCAGCATCGGAAAGGGTTTTCTGATCCTGCTCGGCGTGCACGAGGACGACAGCGAAAATGAGGCGGCTAAAATTGCCGACAAGATATGCGGCTTGAGAATATTTGAAGATAAGGCCGGAAAAATGAATGTCAATCCCTCGGATGCCGGAGCTGAGCTGCTTATAATAAGCCAGTTTACGCTGTTTGCCGACTGCAAATCACGCCGTCCGGGCTTTTCAAAGGCGGCGAGACCCGAAAAGGCCATACCGCTTTACGAAACGGTAATTGCCGAGTGCCGCGAACGCGGCTTCAGGGTCGGAACAGGCGAATTCGGTGCGGAAATGAAGGTCGAGTCAATTAATGACGGACCTGTTACAATAATTCTTGATACAAAGGAACTGTGAGAATGAATATTAAGACACTGCCGGTAGGCCAGCTTGAAACCAACTGCTATGTCGTTATAAACGAGCAGCACTTAGAGTGTGTCGTCATTGACCCCGGCGACGAGAGCAACACAATTCTTGACTATATCGAGCAAAATAAACTCAAGTGCTGCGCAATCATGCTCACCCACGGACATTATGACCATGTGGGCGCGGCCGCGGAGATTATGGAGCAGACCGGCTGCGATATGTATATTAATCCCCGCGACGAGGGCTATGAGCCGGGTAAGAGCGGCATGAAGTTTAAAATGCCCGAGGGCGGCAGGTACTACGACGAGGGCGATGTCATAACAGCCGCAGGGCTTGAATTTAAGGTCATTGCAACCCCGGGACACACCCCCGGCGGAGTGTGCCTTATTTGCGGCAATGCACTGTTCACCGGGGACACGCTGTTTCGCGGAAGCTGCGGCAGAACAGACCTGCCCGGCGGCAATATGCGCATGGAAATGGCGTCATTAAAGCGCCTCTGCGCCCTTGCCGGCGATTACGAGGTCTATCCCGGACACATGGACAGCTCAACCTTGGAGCGTGAACGCCGCTTTAATCACTATTGCCGTGAGGCAATGGCAAAATTCTGATAAAGTTTACGGAGAACACTATGCTGAAAACATTGGTCACAGCAATGCTTCCGGTGCTTGAGATACGAGGCGCGATACCCGTAGGTGTTGCCCTCGGACTTGATCCGTGGCTTGCCTTTGCCGTCGGCTTTGTCGGTAATATGCTGCCTATACCGTTTCTGATTTTGCTGACAAGAAAGGTGATAGAGTGGCTCAAAAAGCACAATATCCTCGTCAAATTCACCCGATGGCTTGAGGATAAGGGCTCAAAGGGTGCGCAGAAGGTCAAAAAATACAGCTTCTGGGGTCTGTTTATTCTGGTTGCGATACCGCTTCCGGGAACAGGAGCGTGGACCGGTGCGTTAGTTGCGTCGCTTTTGGATATGCGCCTTAAAAGAGCACTTCCGGCAATTGCAATGGGCGTTGCTGCCGCCGGACTCATCGTCCTTGCCGTTACTTACGGCGTTATCTCCGCAGGCTCGATGCTGTGAGGATAACAGGTAAAAAAGCTTCCGATACTTAAATCGGAAGCTTTTTTCTATTTGGATATTCAGATCATCGCATACCCTTTTCGTAGGGGATGCCTTCTGCCTTCGGAGCTCTGGAATTCTTCGAGGTCAGAGCCAGTACAAGCAGAGAGATGACATAAGGCATCATATTGTACACGCCGCTGGGGATGTGCATCGAAGCGAGGAAGTCGAAGCCCGAGTAAACATTCGACAGTGCGCGGAACATACCGAAGAGTATCGCTGCCCATGCAATGTGCTTGGGCTTCCACTGACCGAAGATCATGACCGCCAGAGCGAGGAAGCCGAAGCCTGCAACGCCGACTTCAAATTTCCACTGGCTGACGCCGGCGGTTATATAAACAAGTCCGCCGAGACCGCCGAGAGCGCCCGAGAGCAGCACACCCGCCCAACGCATTTTATAAACATCAATACCGACTGAAGCTGCCGCCTGAGGATGCTCGCCGCAGGCCATGAGCCTCAGACCGAAGCGAGTGCGGTACAGCATAAAGGCGATAAGGATAAGCGCGACAAGCGCCAGCAGCATGAACCAGTTGAATTCAAATCCGCCGATATTCACCAGGAAAGCCTTTTTCTGAGCGATATACTGAATCTCAGAGGAAACATTGTCGGGATTCTCGGCAGTGTTTATCGCCTTGACGATAACGGTTGCCGCTGCGACGCCGAGCATATTAAGTGCAGTACCGACAATGGTCTGGTCAGCCTTGAAGTTTATGCAGGCTACCGCAAGCAGTGTTGAATACAGCACACCTGCGATGATCGCCATTGCAACTGTGCAGACAATAGTAGAAAACGCCGAGGTATCGGCAGGCAGATACTTCATCATAAGTGCGCCGCCGAGTGCACCGATGACCATTATGCCCTCAAGACCGAGGTTAATGACGCCGGAATGCTCCGAGATACAGCCGCCGAGAGCGACGAGAATGAGAACGGATGCAAATATCAAAGTGTACTGAATAAGCAATAACATTACTCGTCACCTCCTTTGACAGATTCGGCAGCCGGTTCCTTTAGCTGCTGCGCCTTTCGCTCCTCCGCCTTTGCAATGCGGGAATTGATAAACTGTCTGAGGAACAGAACAAAGCCGCACAGATAAATGATGATAGAGGAAATGAGGTCGGATATCTGCGAGCAGTACATCGTCTTATCGACATAGCCGCCGCCGTTTGTTATATGCTGGATAAAGAATGAGGACAGCAGTGAACCGATGGGGTCAAGACAGCCGAGGAAGGCTGCTGCGATGCCGTTAAAGCCCATGCCGGGAACGGAGGACTGCGAGCAGGACCACTGCTCCATACCGGTCAGGTAAAGCAGAGCTGCACCCATACCGGCCAGACCGCCGCCGATAATAAGCGTGACGATTATGTTCTGCTTTTCTTTCATGCCGCAGTATTTGGCGGCGTTTTTGTTGTTACCTGTTGCCTTGAGCTCGTAACCGAATCTGGTTCTTTCGAGGATGACCGCAATGAGAACTGCGGTAAGTATGGCAAGCGGTATTGCAATAGTCACATACTGGTTGTTTCCGAAAAGCTTATCCAAGCCCATGGTGGGAAGCAAAGCGGAGGAATTGAAGCTGGCAAGATTGTTCGTGTATGGGCTTGCCGCTTCCTTGACATTTGTCAGCAGAATATTTACCGTATACAGGCCTATCCAGTTGAGCATGATGCCGGAGATGACTTCGTTGACATTGCAGTAAGCTTTGAGCATACCGGATAGTGCACCGAAAACGGCACCGGCTGCTATTGCCAAAAGCAGGCAGACATACCAGGGACACTGCAGTGCCAGCCCTGCGTAAAGACACGCACCTGCACCTGCAACATACTGGCCGGCGACACCGATGTTAAACAGACCGACCTTATATGCAAACAGGATAGACAGCGAACACATGACCAGCGGAGCGGCTTTGACCAGCGTTCCACCGAAATACTTTGCTCTGGCAGGACCCTCGGGGTAGAAGAAGAAATTCTTTATTACGGCGAGTATTGCCTTGCCTGCACCGTTGGGGTTAATAAACAGAAGAACGATATAGCCTATGAATACACCGAGAATAACGCATATCAATGAGCAAAGCAGCGACTGAACGGCATTGTTCTTCAGAAAGGAGGATTTAGTTTTCATCACGCACCTCGCTTCTCTTGGCGCCTGCCATATATAGGCCAAGCTCGTCCTGAGTGGTTTTCTTGGGGTCAAATTCACCGACTATCT
>JAEDIN010000054.1 GCA_016292445.1 Oscillospiraceae bacterium
GGATTCTCCCGGGAAGCAGGACTTATCCGTCGTCTTGGGAAGGTAGAGCGCCATCGCGCCGAAAACAACAGTGAGCAGTATTGCGGCATGGGTGATAAATGTTCCGTAGCGGCCTATGGAACGGCGGCTGTAAACCGTGGCTTCACCAAAGCTGCTTTCCTTGCAGCCTGCAGATTTCAGGTGCTCGACGAGCTTCTCAACTCCCTCGGAATCAAGCAACACCGTATCAGGAGTATTTGATGCTGTCTGCGCAGCGGTCCTGTCGCCCCTGACAATGCTTTTTATACGGACTATCGAGCAGAGCACAAGATTAAGGCACAGCAGGGCAAGAAGTGCAACAAAGTACCAGCTATTATAAATATCATCAAGACCGAGAAGCAGAATTGCTCCGTGGAAGCTGCCGTAGCTCTGGGCATAATATGCCATATTCTGTCCCTGCTGAATTACCGTTCCGAGGGCAGAGCAGACAGCAATAAGGATAAGCAGAATTATGCCGAAGCGCATTGAACGCAGGAAATTAAAAAACTTTTTCATACATCTCCCGTTTACTTAAGCTGACGAGAGTCGAACACCTATCGGTTTTGACAGGCTGATTTTCGCCCACGCTGCGTTAAAGCCCTTGACAATACAAACAAGTATTCTCTGCGGTCTTTGCCTTGCCTGAACAAAAATCATCTCTCCCAAAACTGCAAAGCACCTGTCAGCAGTATTTTTCGAGGTATTTTCGGCTTTCTTTGGTGCAGGTGGGCTTACGCCCATCAAGACAAAAAAGGCGGAAATAGCCGAAAGGATGCGCTGACAGGCGATAGGCGTTCGGCTCTCGTCAGCTTAAAACAAATGCCGCCTTTGTAAGACGGCATTTGTTGATTATTCATATCATCCAAGCTTTGAAAGTGCTTTGGTTGCCAGTGCTTCCGCCTTGTCGAGACACTGGTATGTCAGCGCAGAGTTGTGTGCACCCTCGCTGTTTTCAACGAACACAAAGTCCCAATAGAACTGGGCATCTCTTGCAAGGCTACGCACCTCGTCAAGCTGCGCATCGGTGTATTTTCCGCTATTAACAGCAGTCGCAAGCTTCTCTGTAAGGTCTACGAGAGTGTTGCCGACTTCATTTGTGCGCTTTTCAACATCGGCCTGAAGCTGTTTTACCTCAGAAACGAGGTCGGTGTGGCACTTTGAGCATTCGCTCTTTATGAGCGTTTCGTTATTCAGCGGGCTTGTGAGATAATGGCTCTTATATACAGTTCCGTTTTCGCTCGTTGCCTCGCCCATGTGACAGTCGGCGCAGGTATATTTGCTGCGGTGCTGGCTGCCAACGCTGAGGAAGGTTTCGAGCTCGGGGTGCTGAACCTTAATCTGCTTTACACCCGTGCGGGGATTGGTGTAATCGACATAACCGATTTCGTTGAAGAACGCAAGAATGTCATCGGGGTTCATACTGTCGATATCACTGTGGGGCAGGGCTGTTGCCTTGCTGTCGGGGTCGAAGTAATACTCAACATGGCACTGACCGCAGGCAAGAGTTGCAGCATCAATGCTTTCAAAATCATCGCCCACACCGTCAATAAGATAGCTGTGAGTTACAGTGATTGTACCGGGTTTGTTTGCATGGCAGTTATAGCAGCTTATAGGCTCGTTGACATCTCTCATGACATCCTCAAAGGCGCGGGAATATACACTGTCACCCAGTTCGTTTACCATGGCGGTAAAGTTTGCGGTCTTGCAGGTGAAGCAGTTTGCCATTGCGTGAGGACGACCGGTTTCGGTGAGATCCTTGACATCGTAGAAATGGCCTCGTGCACTGCTATAGAACTTTGAGAAACCGAAGTCTTCGTAAAGAATCTTGAGCATGGGGTAATCTGTAAGGTAGTCGGTTACTTCGCTGTTTTCGCTGTTGCGCATGTAGCTGGCGTAAATATCAGGGTATTGCTCTGCCCAGTCGGAAGCAGTCATCAATGTGACATGGGTACCGGTTTCAACCTTTTGCGCAACAGTGCTCACGGCAACTTTGACGCCGCCGAACTTATACGGATCAAGTCCACCGCCTTCAAGAGCGTTGCTTACCGCCTCTTTAATGGCCTCGGAAGAAATCGTTGCACCTGCCATCGCATCTACAGCAATGCTCTGCTCCTCGTAAATTCTCCGGGGAACAATGTCCATTGCCGGTGTGCCGATGCCGTCAGTTTCGCTGTTCTTGAGAACCTGAACCTGATAGATCGTATCCTCGGATGCGATTACTTTGACCTTGATCGTGCCGTTGCGGCCCTCTGCATATCCGACGAGGGATTGTGCGTCGGCGGGGATTTCGGAATTGGAAACGCCTGCGCGTGTGCCCATTCCTCCAAAGATGCAGGATAAAACCAGTATCAGGACAAGAACAATGCCACTGCCTGCACCGATTATATCATTGAGGCTTATTTTCTTTTTCGTCTCCATAAAACACCTGCTTTCAATTCTTGTTCCACGCTATTGATAAAGGGAATAATCCGCGTTCATCTCATGATTGTAATTATAAATAGCCTTAAAACGCGTTGTTATAACAACAAAATCCGCAAGCTGCCGGCGAACAAACGGAACATCAAAGCCTTATCCGCCGTTGAGCTGCGACTGCGCAGACAGATCAGCTATCGGCTTGTCACGCAGACCTCTCTGCCGCACAGTGTAATTAATTATATAATATTGTGATTAATTATACAATACTGTGAGTTTAAAGTCAACAAACACTTGATTTCCCGAAAATTCGCAGTGTAGGTGTCACACATCATTGCAACACCTACATCGCACAAGGGCGGTGCCGGTCTTATCATATTGACGGACTTTAATCGCTATGATATACTAATTCCAATTAACTATTGGGAGTGTGTTAGTCCGAAATGGATGATGGCAGTCGATTGTCACTGATAATCGTAATTCTTCTTTTGATGTGCGCCGCTTTTTTTGCGGTTGCGGAAACGGCGTTCGCCTCGGTGTCGCGGGTCAGGATAAAGGTCCGCGCCGAAAAGGGCGAGGCAAAGGCAATTCAGGCACTTGAGGTTCTTGATAACTTCGACCGTGCCATCAGCAGTATTCTGATTTGTACAAACATCGTGCATATTGCGGCGGCGAGCATCGTCACCGTCACCGTCACCCGTATCTGGGGATTCGGTGCGGTTACCCTGAGCACGATTATTATGACCATCGTGGTCTTCTTCGTGGGCGAAATGCTCCCGAAGAGCATAGCTAAGAAATACAGCGAGCGACTGTCATTGGCAGTTGCCGGCTCGCTGTGCTTTTTTATGCGCATTTTGCGGCCGATATCGGCTCTTCTGTCGTCAATCGGCAACTTTGCGGCACGCTTCGTAAAGGCAGACCCCGAGATATCCGTCACCGAGGACGAGATCTATGATATCATCGAGGACATGACCGAGGACGGCAGCCTGGGTGAGGAACGCGGCGAGCTCATTTCCTCCGCGCTTCAGTTCGGCGAAACAACGGTCGAGAGCATCCTTACCTCAAGGGTAGACCTTGCGGCGGTGGATGTTGAGGATTCCCCCGAGGAAATCCTCGCCTACATCCGCGAGCAGAAGCACAGCCGCCTGCCCGTTTACGAGGGAAGCATCGACAATGTTATCGGCATTCTGTCTATCCGCAAGTACATAAAGGCGTATCTGCGCGAGGGCGAAAACATCAAGCTTCGCGAGCTGCTTGACGAGGCGTATTTCGTCCACCAAAGCACAAATATCGACGACCTGCTGCCCGTTATGAGCAAGAAACGGCTTAATATGGCGATAGTCACCGACAATTACGGCGGCACACTCGGCATAGTCACCGTTGAGGATATCCTCGAGGAGCTTGTCGGCGAGATCTGGGACGAGGACGATGTGGTCGAGGAGCCCTTTGTTGCTCTCGACGACGGAAGCTGGGACTGTGATGCCGAGATGAATGTCAGCGATGTGTTCGAGCTTCTGGAGTTTGACGATCCCGAGGAAAACGACGAGTTCACAAACAAACTGCTGGGCGAGTGGGCATACGAGCAGTTTGCCGCCATTCCTACGGTGGGTGCAAGCTTTGACTATCACGGTGTTCGCGTGACCGTGTGCGAAATGCAGCACAACCGCATCCTGCGGCTGAATGTTCGCATGGTCGAGGGAGGTGCCGGGCAGTGATTTATCTTTGTTTGGCAGGACTTCTCCTGTGCGTTATCGGCTCGAACTACTTCTCCTCCTCCGAGATGGCGTATTCAAGCTGCAACCGTATGCGCCTTGAAAGCGCGAGAGACGGCGGCTCAAAAAAAGCGGCAATTGCCGTCAAGATAATCAACCGCTTCGACGATACGCTTTCGGCAATTCTCATCGGCAACAACTTAGTCAACATCGCAGCCTCGTCAATAGGCTCGGTGCTGGTCATTTTGGTCGCCGGTGACGACAGATATGCGTGGGTTTCCACCGTGGTCATCACGGTGCTGATCGTAATTTTCGGCGAGACGATGCCGAAGATAATCGCCAAGACCAGCGCAAACCGCATTGCGCTCAGCCACGCGAGGTTTATCCGCACGCTGACTATCGTACTCATGCCGCTTATCTGGGTCGTGGTGGGGCTTGTAAGGTTGCTCACCGCCGGCTTAAAGGGCGAGGAAACGAGCAGCGATGAGGATGCCGCGGCGATGGAGCTTTCGTCAATTATCGAGACTGCCGAGGACGAGGATGTTCTCGACGAGGATCGCTCCGAGCTTGTTCAGGCGGCGATAGAATTTTCCGATGTCATGGCGTACGAGGTCATGACCGCGCGCGTCGATGTTGTGGCTCTGGACATTGACGACGATTGGAACGAGCAGCTTGCAACGATAGAGTCCGCGCCCTATTCACGCATACCCGTGTATGAGGACAGCATCGATAATGTCATCGGCGTACTGTATCTGAATCATTTCCTCAAGGCACTCACCGACGAGAAAAACCCCGATATCCGCAGTATGCTCATGCCCCCGTGCTATGTGTACAAGACGATGAAAATGCCCGCTGTTTTAAGCGAGCTTCGCCGCGCAAAGCAGCACCTTGCCGTTGTCACCGATGAGTACGGCGGCACACTCGGAGTGCTGTCGATGGAGGATGTGCTTGAGCAGCTTGTCGGCGAGATATGGGATGATACCGACGAGGTCGAGGAGGAGATAGTCGAGCGGCCCGACGGTCAGTACGAGCTTGACGGAGACATGGTCATTTCCGATTTCCTCGAGCTTGTCGGCATAAAGGAAAAGGACTTCGAAGCAGACAGCGAAACGGTCGGCGGCTGGACTATCGAGATGTTCGGCGCATTCCCCAAGGTGGGCGACAGCTTCCGCTATGAGGATATGTCCGTGACGGTGCTTGAAATGGACGGCCTGAGGGTCGAAAAGGTGCTTGTCAAAAAGCTTCCGTCGGAAGAATAATCATGAATAAAAAATGAGCTGCACCCCATTCGTTAGACAGTATAACGAATGGGGTGTTTACTATGCCAAAAGGAGTGCCAAACAAAAGGTATACGCCGGACTTTAAGAAACTGGCTGTAGAGACAATGCAGAACAAGCCTTGGTTTTGGAGAACGAGCGACGCCGGCAGAAAAAGCCCAGGTGATCCAAAAACTGAGGCAGGAATATCCTCCGGCAATCTTGCCGGAGATCGCATAGCTGCCACGCGCAGCCTTCTGCTATCATTTAAAGAAGCTGAACCGTCCGGACAAATATGAAGCTGCAACCGCCGTATCAAGGCAAAGCTAAAGGGCTTGCCGCCTGCTCTTCGCAGACAGCAAGCCCTTTCGGCTGCTTGAACAATTTTTCCTTTAAAAAACTGTCTGACTTTTTTTGGGGTCACTTCACAGACGCCGGTGTTTATTTATTGCCGTTGGTCTTCGGCGGGATTATATCATAGGTGGGTATTATCTGTATCGATATCTTATCCTTGGACAGATCAATGCCGCGCATAATATCATCGCCGCCGAGAACGAATGTGAATGTCTGAATGCCGTAGTTTTTAAGCTCGAAGCCCCACATACGGTTGATGTCCTTTGCAACCACCTGACCGTTTACAGCCACACTGATGACGTAGGAGCGCAGCTTTATGTCGCTGCCGGTCTCGTTAGTGTACTTTGTGCGCACCACAAGGTCACTGCCCTTGGTAAATGCCTCGGTGACCGTGATGGGCAGCTTGGTTACGGTGCTGATGCTCTCGGTCGTGCTGTAAACCGCCTGACCGTCATCAGGGGTGAAGTACGCGCCCTTGTAATAGCAGCTCAGGCCGATAGCGTCGCCGTACAGCGATCTCGACGCCAAATTCTTTGCGTTATACAGCTTGACCTCATTGGCGTTGCTTGTCACAAAGGTGGTGGGGATGAGTATTGCCTTGTCCTTGGTGAAGCAAAGCGAATCGTATACACCGCCGCAGACAAGAACAAGTCTTGTGCCGCCGGAGCTGTCCATACTGTAAACGCTCTTATTAAAGGAGGACAGACAATAGACGGTGTCGTCATGCTTGTACAGGCTTCTGAACTTGGTGTTCATTGAGTTGGGGAACTCGCCTACACTGTAAATCGCGTCGGGGCACTGGACAGAGAGCGCGTATAGCGTGCCGTCATAATTGCCCTCGGTGTCATATGCGAGGAAGTACATGACATGACCGTCAAAGAAGCTGGTGTTGATGTCAACGGAGGAGAGCTTGCTTATCGAGCCGTCGGCAATGCTGTAAGAATAGAGGTTGGTCGGGCCGTTCTCAGATGAGAGCTTGAAATATATCCTGCCGTTCCAGCCGTAGGGTGTGAAGTATTTCGCCTCGGTATAGGTGTAGCCCGAATGAATGACGGTAAAGCCGTCGTCTGAGATTTTTCCGAAATCGTAGCGGTAGCCGGCAGGCTTATCGGCATAGGTGGTGAACAAGAGAGCGTAGATCGTGCCGTTATAGAAGCAGTAGCTTTCGACTATCTTGCCGTGGTAGACGGTGGAAACCTTCTCGGAGGCAGGATCGTAGCACAGCAACGAACCGCTTGCCGTGCCTGCGGTAGCCTTGCAGAAATACACCTTGCCGTTATAGACGCTGATATTATTCAGGTACTCACCCTCGCTGCAGGAGTAAAGCTCGGTGTGCTTGTCGTTTAAATCGGTGCTGTACAGCGAATAGATCACGGTCTGTACATCGGTATAGGATTTGTAGATGCAGTAGTAATCGCTGCCGAGCTGGACCGCAACGCTGTCATTTTCAAGATTTGCCTGATAAGGCTCCATCGCAAGGTTTGCCTTCGAATCGTGGCCGAGTCTCACGGCGGGGACGACAAGTCTTGCGACAACTGCGGCTATCTGAGCACGGGTCGTGAACTCATTGCCGTTGAACTCATTGTTCTCCATGCCGTTCATGATGCCTGCCGCGTACAGCTTCTTAACCGAGTCGCGGTAATACATAGGAATATAGGCTTCGTCGCTTATCTTGAGGTCGCTGATTGCCGGAGTGTCCCTACTGTCAAGCAGCTTGCCGAAAATGTACGCAAGGTCGTTTCTGGAAATACCGCTTTCATCCAAGGAACTGAGCTCCGGGCGGTATTCGGGCAGGAGCTCGTACTTGACGCAATAATCATAGTAGGGAGTGTACCAGTATTCACCGCTGCGTTCGGTCGCATTGAGGGGATTGCCGTAATAGGCAGAATGAACACGCGCGGCTATGGTGACGGCATGCGACCATGTGACGGTCTCCTCCGGTCCGAAGGTGCCGTCGGGGTATCCGACCATGATGCCCCTGTCGTAGCAGATCTTAATGCCGGAGTACGCCCAGTGACTTGTAAGAAGATCGGTAAAGGTGTATTTGCCCATATCGGCGATCTTTTCAAACGCGTTCAGCCCCCTGCCGGGTGCGGCAAAGGCACCGAGCGTCAAAAGGCTCGCAGTGATCAGCACAAGTGCAATAATTCTGGTAAGCTTTCTCATATAATGACCTCCGGTCGGACTGACTGCTGATTGCAGGTTACAATTCGGTATCAAATCTGATTATAGCAAGTCGGCATGATTTTTGCAATAGCAAAAATGCAATAAGTCGAAGAATTTAGCCCTCTGTGCGGCATTCGCAGCGTGAAAGACGGAATATTACAGGTCGAAAGTTGTCGCGCAAAAAAATCTGTCGGGGTATTGACTTAGGGTCACGGCTGTGGTATTATATATAAGCTCTAAAGAGTGCAATATCGCGGAGTGGAGCAGTTCGGTAGCTCGTCGGGCTCATAACCCGAAGGTCGTGGGTTCAAATCCCTCCTCCGC